>QIAW01000527.1 GCA_003225655.1 Acidobacteriota bacterium | reverse complement strand
AGGCTATTGGGTCATTGAATCATTGAGTCATTGGGTGATTGACCAATTTGCATCGCTAGTAATTGTGCAATTCAACAATGACCCGATGATTCGATGACTCAATGATCCGATTATTTCTTGAACGAGGCGATGGCCTGGGTTTCGTCGTCTTTGACGTCGAAGACGGTGTAGAGTTTGGTGATCTGGAGCAGATCGTGGACCTTCTTGGTGAGCTTGAGCAGCTTCAGCTCGCCACCCTGGTTGCGGACGGTGGTGAATGCGCTCACTAACTCGCCGATTCCCGAGCTGTCAATGTAGGTGACGTCGCCGAGATTCAGCAGGATCCTCTTGTCGCCCTTGCTGATCAAATCGCGCACCGTATCGCGCAGCACAACGCTGCCTTCCCCGAGCGTAATACGTCCGCTCAGGTCCACCACAGTCACGCCATCCACCTGCCGGGTACTGGCCTTCATGGTCACTTTGCTTCCTCCGTGTGTTCCCTTGAGTTCCCGGGAACATGCTTGATTAAAGTAATTTCCGTGCCGGGCTCGAGGGGGCGAAACCGTACCTCGTCCATAAACGAGCGGATGAGAAAAATACCACGACCCGACTGCTTCAGCAAATTCTCTGGCGCCAGCGGATCGGGAACGTCCTGCTCGCATAACCCGGGGCCTTCGTCAGCAATGGTAATCACCAGCGCGTCTCTTGTGTTCTCGAAGGCCACCCGCACCTTTTTGCTCGGATCGTAGGCATTGCCGTGCAGCACCGCGTTCACCGCGGCCTCGCGCACCGCCATGGAAATGCGGTGGCGGTCGTCGTCAGAAAATCCGGCCTTGGCCGCCATGCTCTCGGCGGTCTGTTCCGCGCGGTTCACGCTTTCCAGTGTGGAATCCAGCGTGTACGAAACCCGGTTTCCGGCTATTTTCACGTTTGCTGTCAACCTTGTTGAACCGGCAATATGAACTTAGAACCTGTTGCGTCCTCGAAAACTGCGGAAGGCGACAGTTTGCCTGTCGAACTCTCAAATGTCAACGCTGAGTACTTATTTTAAAGTATTCCCCCTCAAAAGCTTGCATTAGAATGCGCCTATGGCCGGCAACCCCGTTTTTCTGGGCTTTTGGAAGATTTTCCGCTGGATCGTGCTCGTGGTGGCCATCTTCGTTATCTTTCAGATACTAGGTCGGCCTCCGCGTCCTACACTTTCCATGACGCCCCAAGAGGCTAAACAACAAGCACAGTCTTTCGACCAGAAGTTAAATGAACTGGCGCGCAGGGAAAGGAAAGAAGCCCATTTTACCTCAGACGAGGTGTCTGCTGCCTATTCCCAGCAACTCACCGGATCGGCCGAACCCGCCACTGGTCAGCAAAAACCTCCAGAGCTGACGCCAAACTCCCAGGTTGCAGAAAACACACCCGTTCGCCAGGTTGATGTTGATTTTCACGGAAATGAACTCACCGGGCAATTCGCCGCCAACGTCTATGGCAAAGATGTTTACATCACTATCTCTGGCCGGCTGGCCAGTAAAGATGGCTATGCCACGTTTAATCCAACCGGATTCAAGGTCGGTAATCTCAGCATTCCCGTCTCCCTGGTCAATGATGCCTTGCAGAAAAAGCTCGCCGAGCCCGAAAACCGGGAAAAACTCAAGCTCCCTGATTTTATCCGAAGCATCCGCATTGAGAACGGTGAGTTGGTGGTGGAAGAGAAGAATTGATTGATTGCACCAAGTGACTCAATGACCCAATAATCCAATCCTCCTCAATTACCAAAGTACTCACTCCCCTCTCGAATTTGCTGGCCGGTTTATGTCGCGCCACGGTATTCTGGAATAGCTCCCCGGTAGTCTCGAATCACGGTATCCTCAAATCATGGCTAATGTTGCGCTCACCGAACTGCTGGGCGCGCCCGTTGTAGACCCTTCGGGCGCGGTCGCCGGACGTGTGCGCGGCCTGGCCATCTCTCCCCAGGAAGATCCCGCCCGCATTGCCGGTGTTGTGGTGCGCACCGGGGAAGGAGACCGCCTGATTACGCGCGACGCGCTACAGTCAGTCGAGGGCCGGGCTGTGCATTCCTCTCTGGCGGCCAACGGATGGCAGGAGCTTTCCGGCAAGGGATCTGAAGGATACTTGTTCCTCGAACGCGACCTGCTCGACCAGCAGATCATCGACGTTCACGGACGCAAGGTAGTGCGCGTCAACGATGTTGATCTCGAACCTGTTTCCATCAACCATCATGTTGGCCTGAAGGTCACGGGCGTGGACGTGGGCGCGCGCGGCGCCGTTCGGCGTTTGCTCAAGGGTGTGGTGCCCTGGCCGGCGCTACGGCCGCTGCTGGAAAAAATTCCTCCCCGCATCATTCCCTGGGAGTTCGTGGACCTCATCGAGACCGATCCTGCTCGCCGGGTCAAGCTGCGCATCGAACACGCCCGTTTGTCAAAGCTGCACCCCGCCGACATTGCCGACATCCTCGAAGAGCTGGCGCCCGCAGAGCGCGAAGCCGTCTTTGAAACCCTCGACGAAGAAGTTGCCGCCGAGGCCCTGGAAGAAGTTGATCCCAAGATGCAGATCTCCCTCGTCGAGTCGCTGGATTCCGATCACGCCGCCGATATCGTCGAAGAAATGGACCCCAGCGCCGCCGCCGACCTGCTTGCCGATCTGCCGGAAAAAACCTCCGAAGAAATTCTGGAAGAGATGGAGCCGGAAGAGCGCGAGAGTGTGCAAGAGCTGCTGGAGCACGCCGAGCACACCGCCGCCGGCCGCATGACCACCAACTTCCTTTCTTTCTCGCCGCTGGCCACGGTGGGTGACGCGGTACACGCTCTCTACAGCTTCGAAGGCAGCAAAGAGACGCTGAGCACGTTCTATTTGGTCGATCAGGAAAACAAGCTGGTGGGCGCCGTGCCTCTGGTGAACGTCGCCATGGCGCCGCAAAATACGGCACTCAAAGAAATTGTTGCGCCCGAAGTGATCTCCTGTGAGTCAAAGGCCAATGAAGACGAGGTCGCTGAGCTCTTCGACAAATACAACCTGCTTAGCCTGCCGGTCGTTGATGAAAATGGAGAGCTCACCGGCATTATCACCGCTGACATGGTCATCAGCATTCTGCGCGCCATGAGGAGGTAGCGGTCATAGGGCGAGCTTTCCGCTTGCCAGATTGCGCACAGCTCTAAATCCGCTTCAATATCATCCGCATCAATATCTGGCATCCAGGAACTCATATTCCGGCAACTCTTTGAGTCCGACCCACGGATGTCGCAGAGAATCCGGTGCATTTCTGAGTTGTTGTCCTGCTCTGCTGCGCAGCTCTGCTATTTTAAAAACTGAGTAGCTGATTTTAATTGTTAAAATTTGTTTACTAATTCGACAACATGTGAACGGTCCGGCTCATCTGTATTTGCAGCTATTGAGTAAGCAGGTTCCCCCGTCGAGGGTCGTCTGAGAAGCGGACCATGAAAATCTGTTTAGTCACTGCATTTCCTCCCAGCAAAGAGCGACTCAACGAATATGGTTTCCATCTCGCAGAACAGTTGCGCCGAAAAGACTACGTTAGCCTCACGGTCCTCGCCGACCAGACGCCAGAAATTTCCGGAGAGCTTCCTGGCTTTGATATAGTGCGCTGCTGGAAATTCAATAGTATTACCACCCCCTGGGATTTATTAAAGACCATTCTCCAGATCAAACCTGACGTGGTTTGGTTCAACCTGGTATTTTCCAGCTTCGGAGACAAACCGGTTCCGGCTTTCCTCGGACTCTGCTCCGCTCTGCTATTGCGGCTGGCGGGTTTTTACACTCACATAACCTTGCATCACATTATCGAGACGCTCGATCTTTCCCGGGGTACGCGCTTTCCCGGGCTGTATCGCTTCTGTGGTGCCGTCGCCACCAGGCTTCTGCTTTGCTGCAATTCGATCTCGGTGCTCTTGCCCTCCTATCGGAAGGTATTGCTCGAAAACTATCGCGGGCGGAACATCCACTTGTCGAAGCATGGTGTCTTCGCGCCGCCGCCCGAGTTTCCCGACATCAGCAAACGCGGCCATCCTGAGCACCGCATTCTGGCTTTCGGCAAATGGGGCACATACAAGCGGCTTGAGGTCCTGATTGAGGCCTTCACGCGACTGGCCCAACGGCTTCCTAATATCAAACTGGTGATCGCCGGCTCGAACCATCCCGCGACACCCGGATATATCGAGTGCGTACGCGACCGCTGGAAAGATAATCCCTGCATGGAGTTTCACGGCTATCTTCCGGAGGACAAGATTGCGGATCTTTTTATCGACTGCAGCGTTCTCGTTCTTCCTTATTCCTCCGCCGGAGGTCCAAGCGGAGTGGCGCACCAGGCCTGCGAGTTTGCAGTGCCGATTGTCGCCTCTGATCTTCCCGATTTTCGCGACATGGCCGATGCCGCACAGATTGCCATCGAGTTTTTTGAAAGTGAAAACCCCGGCAGTCTGGCCGAAACTCTGGAGCGGCTGCTGACCGATCCGGCGCGCCGCATTGAAATGGCCGAACAGAACTTTGCCGTTGCCCTGCGTATGACCATGCAGGAGGTTGTTTCCAGTTATGTCTATTCTTTCTCACGGGCACTTGCATTGAGCAGAACATTGAGCAGAAGAGGAAAGCGCAGTAGCAAGTTCTGGCTGGAACCTACCAGGATATGAACCCGTCGCTCCCCACAGGGCGCGGGCGGGATTGAATGAAGGGAAACTAGATTATGCGCTCGCTGAGCTTCGTCATTCCTGCTTTTAATGAAGAGTCCCGACTGGGCCCTACGCTGGCTGCTATTGTTGATTACATCAAACAAGAAAGCTTGACGGCCGAGATCCTTGTTGTCGATGACGGCTCCCGCGACCGCACCGCGGAACTGGTAGAAAACTTCGCTCGCGATCACTCGATGGTCCGGCTGGTTCGCAATGGCAAGAATCGGGGCAAAGGTTACAGCGTCTGCCACGGGGTGATGGAAGCCGCTGGTAACATCATCATTGTGACGGACGCCGATCTCGCCGTGCCCATCGAACAATGCCGAAAGCTGGTGAGAGCTCTCGATTTCGGCTTCGACATTGCTATCGGTTCCCGCACGTTAGACCAGCGGTTGCAGCGCGTCAAACCGCCTTTTTATCGGCGGATTTGCAGCCTGGCATTCCGCGCGATGGTCCGCATGCTCCTGGCTTTGCATTTCGAAGATACTCAATGCGGTTTTAAAGCATTTAGCAGCGAAGCCGCCAAGCGGACCTTCGCCATGCAGAAGATTGAGGGTTGGGGATTCGATCCTGAAATCCTGCTGATTGCCAGCCTGCTCGGCTTCCGCATCAAGGAAATTCCGGTGGAAACGTTCCATCGCGAGGGAAGCAAGATCAACCTGGTGCGCGACTCGGCCAGAATGTTTATGGAACTGTTGGCGATTCGCCGCCGGGTGTTCGCCGAGGTGACCAACCTCAGTCCGGTTGCCGTTTCCACCGTCTTACCTGTCACCGAAGAGGTGGCTACCAACGAGGCGGAAGCTGCATAAGCCGTTTCAACTCCAAGCCGTCACAAGAATATTTTGTCCCCGAACTTTGTCGTGACGGCTTTCAACTCTGCAATGCTCAAATTAGCAATTACTAAATTACACCATGACCCGATGACCCAATGTCTCAGTCAAAGGGTAAGCGTTCCGCTTGCCAGATCGCGCACCAATTCAATATCAGCATCCAGGAAGTCATATTCCGGCAAGTCTTTGAGTCCCACCCAGCGGATATCGCGGAAGATCCGGTTGGTCAATGTTCCTCGATATTCCTGCACCAGATAAAAGCGCAAATCAACCATATTCCCGTTTTGATACATATGGCGAATGCGGGCCATCTCAGGGCCAATCGTTGCGTCGATTCCCAACTCCTCGTCCAGTTCACGTTGGAGCGCCTCGCGCGGCTCCTCTCCAGGCTCGATCTTGCCTCCGGGGAACTCCCATTTCAACGGTAGAGATTGATGTTTGGTCCTCTGGCAGATGAGCAGCTTGCCATCGGCCTCGACCATCAGCGCCGCCACGACCTCTTTCATCGTGCAGCCTCCGCGTAAACCATTCGGGGATTCATGTTGTGAGTCTAACAGGGCTATGTAATCCGCCTTACCCGCGGATGCGCAGGGAAGAGCTCGGGATGAATAATTCCCGCCAGTGCGCGCAGCCCTTCCAGCAGTGTGGGTGCGGGCGTATTGAGAAATTCATCGGGGATGCAGAAAATCCGGCGCTCGCGCGCGGCCACTAAATTCTCCCAACCCCGCTGCTCGACGATTTTCTCCAGAGGCACCCGGTCGCCCGCGCCGCACCAGGCCATGATCATGACCTCGGGATTGGCCGCCGCCACGGTTTTCGCATCGCTCTTGCTTCCTGGCGTGCCCAGAAATGTTCCGCCGCCAGCCTCCACCAGCTCCGCCACCCAGGGCTGCGAATGAATAATGGGCTTGCCCCACTCCTCACAAAAAACCACCGGCCGCTTGGGTACAGGGTCTTTGGTTGCGCGTCTTACCCGCTCGATTTCGTTTTGCATTTCGCTGATAAGCTGTTGCCCCCGCGCCGGTTCTCCCATAATGCGCGCGATTGCGGCGATATCCGCGTAGATATCGCGCAGCGAGTGCGGCGCCAAGCCCAGAAACATGATTCCCGCCTTCAGGATCTCGCCCACCGCCTCCGCCTGGTAGGGGACGGAAGCAATCACCAGATCAGGACGCGCAGCAAGAATCTGGGCCGACTTCGCCGTCCAGGAGTCCGCGACAATAGCGTGCGTCTGCCTGGCGACTTCTGGAGAAGCCTCGGCGCACCACTTGGTGCAGGCCACAACCCGGTCGAGCAGCCCCAGCCTCTCCAGCGTAACCGTGGCGCTGGGTTGCAGCGATACCACCCGCTGCGGAATGTAGTTAGAGCTCATGCAGTTAGAATAGTTGAAAACCGGTTTTCGCAATGTACCCAACCCAACTTCTCGACCACTTCGAACACCCGCGCAACGCCGGAGACCTTTCTTCGCCTTCCGCCTCGGCGCAACTGGAAAACCCGGTGTGCGGCGATGTCTTGCGCCTCACGCTCGCGATCGAGAACGGCAACATTACTGCCGCCCGTGTTCGCGCCAAGGGATGTGTCGCCTCGATTGCCTGTGGTTCATTGCTGCCCGAGCTGATTACGAATCACAGCGGCTCATGCCAAGAATCTCAACAGGGAAGACCTCTCCACTCAACTCGGTGGACTAAACCCTGAATCGAACCACGCGGCCGCTCTTGCGATTGATACCCTACGCGCCGCTCTGGCCGGCATCAACGCATAGCAACTCACGATCACCATATATCCGTTGTTAAGAAGCAGTGCAGGGGCTGATTGCTGAGCGCTTCTTCTTTAATCCGGCTGATAAATCGTCCATCCTCGCTCTTGCGCGATCTGCTTCAGATCAGGATTAGCGTTGATCGCGTATGCATGCCGCGCCAGACTTAGCATGGCAGCGTCATGAATGGAGTTGCCGAAGACGATGTCGGGTTGCTCGCCGATGAATTGACGCACGGCGACTGCCTTGCCTTTCCCCGAGGGCACGCGGATCAGCCGTTCCGTGGCGATGCCATTTTCAACTTCGACACTCACCGCCAGCACGTGATCACGGCGTATGCCGTAGCGCTTCACTCCCGCGCGGATGACCCATTCATTGGTTGAAGAAACGGTCCAGACATCGCAGCCGGCGTTGAGCAGGCGCGATACCAACTCCTGCATCTCGGGGAATATCCGCTTGTCGATGCTCTCGCTGATATAGCGCTCGCCTGCCTCTTCCAGCGCAGCGATGGTGATTCCTTTGTGCCACGCCACCATTTCTCCGCACATCTCTTCTTCCCCGACCTTGCCTTGTTCATACTGTGCGTAGCGCGCGCGCCCCCAGGCAATCACCTTCTCAGGAATGAGTTTGCGTTCGATCTCCCAATCCATGAAGCCTTTTCCCGAGTCACCCTTCCACAGGGTATCGTCGCAATCAAAGACGGCCACCGCCGGGCGCAGCGCCACAACAGAGTCAACAAAGCGCACGGCTTTTTCAGAAAGGGAAATAATCGGGGTGCTCTTATCGCGGGAGTTGTTCATATTCCTCGGGAGTATTGATATTTGTGGTCACAGAGGAATCATTCACGGGGAGGTAATCGATCACCTGCTGCAGCGAATGTTCCACCTCGCGGGCTGTCGAGTTAGCGGGGGCCTTCAGGAATGATTCGATCATCTCCCGGCCGGCAATGATCGGATGTCCGTGGCGGCCTTGAAACTCCGGCACCACCGCCCACCATCCCAACTGGCAAACTTGCAAGAATCGGTCGCGCAGAGCTTCCACGGTGGCCATCTTGGCCGCTGGCCGGTCCACCAGGGTAATGATGGCGGCATCGAGGCCACGGTTCAGCACCTCGTGCAGCCCGATTCGTAGCGAACTGAACTGCCGGATTCTCGACCAGGTAGACGCGCGCGGCGGAATAGATAATCGGCTTGAGCGACTCGGAATTTTTGCCGCCCACCACAACCACCAGCTCCGTATAGGAAGCCAGGGATTCGATGGCCGCAGCCAAAAACGTCTTGCCCTGCCAGGGGAGCAGGGCCTTGTCTTGACCCATGCGCGCGGAATCTCCCGCGGCCAGAATCAAGCCGGCAAAATTCGGTGAGCGTGCCATGAGATGAAGATATCAG
>QIAW01000526.1 GCA_003225655.1 Acidobacteriota bacterium | reverse complement strand
TCACCATCGGAAACTTAAAGCTCATGCTTTCCTCCTGGGAAGTTGCCGCTTACCTGAAGGGCGGAGACGAAAATTCAGAAACGCTGCAACGGTCGGTGGCCGCCCGCGCATTCCTGGGAGCGCAAATGGAAGTGCGAAAGCATGGGGGCTCCAGCACCGACCTGCGCTCTGCAATTCATGTCGCCAAATATGAATCCGCAAAGATTCAGGCGAGAGTTTCTGTGGCCAAGCAGAATCACGATATTGATAATGCTGTGAATCTGGCGGCAACCAGCAAGCGGCTGCTCATGGTCATTGAGGAAGCCGATAAGTTGGCCAAGTAAGGACTGGAACACTTCCTCGCTGCCGCAGGCCAATGCGCAACGGGTGAGCAAAAAGTAAGCGCTGTGGTGCGCGAACTTTTTGCGAGGGCGCAGCAGCCTTCTTTTTGGCTGCGAAGCCCTTAGATAGAAGACCGAATGTTATGAATGAAAAACGAGTCGCGCCGGAAGCCGCCAGTATGCAGCATTCCCAGAATGGGCATCTCGCGCCCGGCCATGATTCCATGGAAGAAAACGTGGTGCTGGCCGCCGGCGAAGGCGTGCTGATTGTCGGGGATGAGGCCGAGTTCGCGCGCAGCGTGGTCGGCCGCTGGCAGATGGAGCGTGCCGTTCCAGCCTTCACTCTCATGAGCAGCGACCTGTGCCAGACGGCGAATTTTTCTCTCCATGGAATTGCGATTATTGGTCCGCGCGTCCGCTGTCGCGAAGCAGTGCTGACCGCGCTGGAGAGTTCCGCTGTTCCGGTGCTGGTATTGGCCGCCGATGGCGATGCCAGTCAGCTCCGCGGCGCGCATCCGCGCGCTCTGGTGTTGCGCCAGACAGATGGTTGGCTCGATTTTCTGATTCAGATGGCGGGTGAGATCCTGCGCCGTGCCGAAACGCAGCGCTTGTTGCGCCGCGCCGAACAGTTGGTCACGGCCAGCCAGCGCCATGCTACCCTGGGCCGTTACATGCTCGAGATGCGCCACGGATTGAACAACTGTTTGACCTCCGTGCTGGGGAATGCCGAGCTTCTGTTGCTCGAACCCGGCATGCTCAGCGCCGAGGCCCGCGACCAGGTTCATACCATTCACACCATGGCCATGCGTATGCATGAAGTTATGCAGCGCTTCTCCTCCCTGGAGAGCGAAATGCAATTTGCCGAAAAAGGGTCTCATTCTGAGACAGTGATTGCGTCTCAGGCCCCCGTATCAGGGACCTAAACTTCGTTCCAAAATTTGCGGTAAATTCCTGATTTACTTGCAATTAAAATAACGTTAATCATCCAGTGACAGGTGAGATAGCGTGGCCGGTCAATTGCGCTTTCCATCAGGATAAGCGCAGGCAAGGTGTATCGTTGGCGGAAAATAAACAACCTGAGACAACAGCCCGGCCAGCGACCACAGAAGCACCCGGCGGGCAAGCGGAGAAATTAGAGGCCAGTCAGCAGGCAAGCTTTGTGGAGCGTCAGTATTGCGTCTTCCGCGCTGGCCGAGAGCGCTTTTGCCTTTCTGTGCTGGAGATGGAAGAGGTGGTCGAGTGGCCGGCGGTGACGCGGGTTCCGCGGACGCCGGCGTTCCTGATGGGAATCTTTAATCTGCGCGGCGCGATTGTTCCTATTATTGACATCGCGTTCAGCGAGGGACGCAGGCCTGACTTGTTGCCCCGGCATGTTGTGGTTGCCGCGCGCGAGCAGGGGCCGGGGCAGGATGCGATCCGATTGGGCATCGCCGCCGATGAAGTGATTGGCACTTTCAGCAGCTCCGAGCCGCTCGGAGCGGACGAGGCGCCCCGCGAAATAACTCATTGCTGTGGCTTGCTGCGCCATGAAGAAAATCGCCTGGCCCTGGCTCTAGACCTGAAGCGCCTGGCGGAATCGTTTTCCGTAGGAGTGATTTGAAAGCAGTTCTCAGTTGACCGGTTCCTTGTTCTCAGCAGAGTTTCGTCGGGACTGAGAACTGTGAACTGCCAACCGGGAGCTGGGTTTGGGTGGAGGAAGTATGAAAGGTCAGTTGAAAAAGACTCTGTGGATCGTGGTGGGCGTAAACGCTGCTGCCATTTTTGCGGTGTTGATGCTGTCATATTACGCCGGCACACACTCGCCCCAAGCCGGAGCCTTTGATTTTGGCAATTGGTCGGGCACTTCGGCCATAGAAATGTGGCTCGCCTATCTGATTCTCTGTGCATTGCCCATTGGCCTGATTGTGTTTTTAGGGAGCAAGATCATCGAACCCGTGCAAGAGATCACCGAATTTTCCGAAAAGCTGGTCAATGGCGACTATCATGCCCGGGTGCAAATCAATACCCACGACGATTTTGGCCTGGTGGCCGATAATCTTAACCAGGCAATGGAAAAAATTGCGCTTCAGGAAGCGCAGGAGTCCCTGCAGAAGAGCGTCACTGAATTTCTGACCATTACCAGCCAGATTGCCCGCGGCGACCTGACCCTGCGCGGCACGGTAACCGACGATGCCCTGGGCAACGTGGTGGATTCAGTCAATGACATGCTCGACAACTTTACCAAGCTGCTTGAGCGCGTGCGCAAAGCGGCGATTGACGTTTCTACCAGCGCCAGCGAGATTCTAACCTCTTCAGAGCAGATGGCTGCGGGCGCTACCCAGCAGGACCAGGAAATTACCAATACTTCTTCCGCTGTAGAAGAGCTCACGAACTCCATGAAGCAGGTTTCCAACAACGCCGAGGCGAGCACCGAGGCCGCGCGGCGCGCGCTCGACGCGGCTGAGCAGGGGAACCGCGCCGTGCGTGACACACTCGAGGGCATGCACCGCATCCGCGCCTCGGTGCAGGCGACGGCGAGAAAGGTCAAGTCTCTGGGCGACCGGTCGCTCGAGATTTCAGAAGTAGTCAACGTGATCAACGACATCGCCGAGCAGACCAATTTGCTGGCGCTGAACGCGGCCATTGAAGCGGCGCGCGCCGGTGAAGCCGGCCGCGGTTTTGGCGTGGTTGCGGACGAAGTGCGCAAACTGGCCGAACACTCACGGGCGGCCACAAAAGATATTGCCGCGCTCATTAAGGCAATCCAGGCGGAGACCAGCGAAGCCATGGTGGTCATGGAAGCGGGCACGAAAGAGGTAGAAGTAGGGGCGCGGTTGGCTGACCAGGCGGGCCGGGCGCTGGAAGCCATTTCGGTTGTAGTGCGGCAATCGGCAGAGTTGGTGCAGCAGATTTCCCTGGCCTCTAAACAGCAGGTGCGCGGCACCGAAGGCGTGGCCCAGGCGATGCAAATCATCAGCAGCATCACGCGGCAGACTTCGCAAGGAGCGCGCCAGACGACCCGCACGGTAGAGAACATGGTAAAGCTCTCTGAGCAGTTGAATGAAGCACTGTCGCAGTTCCGCATCAGCTCGCCTGCGCCAGCCAATGTAGTGGAAATCATGGCGGCTTCCCAGAGATAATATCCACGAAAGTCCCAGCAGCGCGGTCCGTTTCGTGCTCATGAACAAGGCGTAAAGCCAGAGTGGTGCATCGCCGAATGGCGGAAAAAGCCCAATCCGCAAATGTAGCCGGAACCGGACTTGATCTCTCTCCTATCCGCGCGCTCATCGAGGAACGTTCGGGGATTCATTTCGACGAGACGCTGCAGCCGCACTTCGCGGGTCAAATTCGCGAGCACATGGCCGCGAGGAAAATGGCACAGACCATAGATCTGCTTCGCGTTTTGCGTGATTCCAGTCTGGAGTATGAAGAGCTGCTGGAGCGCCTGCTCAGTTACCAGAGCTGGTTTTTGCGGCATCCTTCCGCGTTCACGGCATTGGAAAAGAAGGTGTTGCGTGAGATGCACCAGAAAAAATTCTGGGAGACGCCCCGTAGCCTGCGTATATGGAGCGCCGGATGCGGCGGCGGCGAAGAACCTTATTCCATCGCTATGACCATTTGCGACTCGCTGGACTTTGCCGGCGCCTGGAACATCCACATTCTGGCCACCGACATCAGCCGCAGTGCGCTGCAACAAGCCGAGCGCGGGATTTTCCCTCCGGGCGCGTTAGGGGCGCTCCATGCCCGGCAGAAGGAAAGCCATTTTATCCGCGTGGGAGACCAATACCTGGTGCGGCCTCAGATTCGCAATATGGTTTCATTCGCGCAGATGAACCTGGCCGAAAACGTGTACATGGGCCGCTTCGATGTTGTCTTCTGCATCGATGTGCTGAACTACTTCGACGAAGCGCATCGCGCCGCGCTGGTGCATCGTTTCCACGAGTACCTGGAATCGGGCGGATATCTTTTTGTTGGGAAGCAGGAGCCGATCGTCAAGGCGGGCGGAAAGTTTGAAGTCTCGACCTACGAGGATTGTATCCTCTACCAGAAGCCGATGGCGCCCAAACCTAATAAAGCGGCTCACATCGGCGCCGGCCGCAACGCAAAAGCCGAGCGGGAGAAAAAAGCATGAAAAAAACACCTCCCTCACATCCTTCGGAGTCTCGTGAGACCTTTCTCCAGAGCGCTTCCAAGCATTTGCAATTTCTGCGCGAATACAGCGGACTTTTGCAGGACCCCTATCCCATGCCGGAAGACATTGAGCGGCTCTTCGTTTCCGCGCGGACGTTGAGGGAAAGCTCGGCCTTGAGCGGCTATCCGTTGTTCTCTGAGATTGCGGGAAAGCTGGCGCAGATCTTCAAGCACGCCACTGAGGCCACCCTGGGAGCCGGCGCCTCCGGCCCCATCGTCGAATTTGTTTCCGAAGGGGTGGCGGTTCTGGAATCCGATCTGTTGATGATCAGCGCCAACAAGATCGAGGCCGCGGAAGAGATCAGCACATTTCGCCGCAAATACCCGCTGGCTTTCAAACAGCAGGAAACAGCGGCAGCTCCAAGCGCTCGCGTGGCGCCCGTCGCGCGCTCCAAGGCGAGCGGAGCGGCCCTCACTGAGTGGCAGGCGGCGGCAGCGGCGACTGTTTCCGCGCAGTCGGCAGAGGCCCAAATCACAATTCCCGACTTGCCGGCCGACGGCGAGATACCCCAGGAGGTCCTCGAATTCTTCATTCCCGAAGCTGAAGAGCACCTGCAGGTTGTGACCGAGTGCCTGCTTTCACTCGAAGCCAATCCCCATGCGAATGATGATATTCACCGCCTCTTTCGCGCGATTCATACCGTCAAGGGCGCGGCCGCGCAGGTGGGATGGCGTCGCATTGCCCGCGTGGCCCATCGTACCGAAGATCTGGTGGGAAGAGTGCGCGATGGTCTGCTCCGGCCCAGCGCTGAAATTGTGGATATCTGCCTGGAGTCAGTCGATATCCTGAAGAAAATTCTTTATAAGCAGTGGCCCGATGAAACCACGTTGCAATTGTCGGTCAAGTTGCTGCTGATCCGCATTGCCAGCCTTGCTCCTGAAGAAGCCTTGGAGGAAGCTGAAGAACATGACGGCAAAAGCAAAGTGGCTGTGCGATCAAAAGCGCACGCTGGGCCGGTCACGAAATCCGCTGCGGCTTCTGCGAAAATTGTTTCGCCCCAGCCTGCGCCTCGGACGTTTTCCCGGCCTTTAATCCAACCCCAGCCGATCCAGGCCACGGCATTGCTCAAACCTGCAATCCTCAAACCTGCAATCAAAGACGCGGCCCAGGAGAGTGCTACCGCAAAAGCAGAGAGTGCTGTTGCAAAAGAAGAAAACGCCGCCTCAAAACAAGACAAAGACGAAATGCGGATTCTGCCTGCCGATCAGCACAGCGAACCCGTGGCCCTGCCACAATCCAAGTCAGTACGCATTTCTTTGGAGCGGCTCGACCACATGCTGAATGCTGTGGGCGAGTTAGTGATCAACCGCACGCGCATGCGCGGAAGATTGGCGGAGCTCGAGCAATTGGCCAATGCTCTCAATTTCAGCCGGGGGCGTATTTCCCAAAAGATTGTCGAGTTCCAGCAGAAATCCGATTTCGGCAAGCTGTCGCTGGGGCCGCAAACCTCCGGCAGTCTGGGCCAGGGCGGGTTTAGAAGCGAGCTGGCATGGCGAAGCGGTGATGATTCTTCCGCACTAGGGCAAGGGCTGGTGCAATTGCACTCACCCGAGTTCAGTGAGCTGGAGCTCGACCGCTACGATGAGTTCAGCCTGCTCTCCCACTCGCTGAGCGAGATCTCGGCCGACATCGGCGAGGTGTTGATGCAGGTTGACCGGCTCGCGCGCCGCATGGATAGCGATGTCGACGGCTTCACCAAGCTTACCCGCCGCCTGCAGGATGAGATTACCCGGGCGCGCATGGTTCCCATCGGCAATCTGTATACACGGCTTTCGCGCGCGGCCCGCGACGCCGCCAAAGCCAGCGGCAAGCAGGTGGAGCTTACCTTTTCCGGGGCCGAGACCGAACTTGACAACAATATCATCCAGCAGATTTCCGATCCTCTGATTCACCTGGTTCGCAACGCGGTGGCGCACGGTGTGGAACGCGGGGAAGAGCGCTACCTCGCGGGCAAAAGCGAAAGCGGAAAACTGGCGGTACGCGCCTATCCTCGCGGCAGCCATATTTTTATCGAGGTGGAAGATGACGGCCGCGGCATTGATTTTGACCGGGTGCGCGGCACCGCGATTGAGGCCGGCCTGGTGGCAGATGAGGAAGCAGAAAAGCTCAGCGAGCGCGAGCTGCTCCAGTTCCTCTTTTACCCGGGATTTTCCACGGCTCCGCACAAAACCGAACTGGCCGGACGCGGCGTCGGCTTAGACGTTGTGCGCACCAACCTGAATGCCTTGAATGCCGATGTTGAGATTGAAACGCAGAGGCTGCTGGGCACGCGCTTCACCCTGAAAGTGCCCTTGACGCTGATCATTTCCCAGGCCCTTTTCGTCCGCTGCGGCGCCTCTACATTTGCGTTCCCACTCGCTTTCGTCGAGGAGATCCGCCGCGTGAAAGCCAGCGAGCTGGAAGAAATCGACGGCAAGCTGTTTACCCAGGTCCGCGATCTGGCGACCGAAGTTGCCCGGCTCGATGTGCTGATGCAACTGGAGCCCGTGGAGCCAGTCAACGACTATCACCGCCTGGTGATAGTCAACGTGAGCGGCAGGCAGATCGGCGTGATTGTTGAAGATGTTATCCGCCAGGATGAAATCGTGGTCAAGAACCTGGGAGATTATTTGCGCAATGTGAAACTATTTCCCGGCGCCACCATCGCTCCAGATGGGACTTTGATTTTGCTGGTTGACCTGAACCGCTTGCTCGTTGGCGAGTCCATTGAGCGGCGGCCGCTGATGGCCCACACCCATCCCAATGTGACCAGGAGTTTTGCGCCCGAACCGGCCGCCCCTGCCCACGCTGCGATTCCCGCCGCGGCGGTGGACGTTGTGCCCGAGGAAAAAGTCATTGTCCTGGCCGACGACTCCATCAGCGTGCGTAAGTTCGTGGGACGCATGCTGGAGAAAGCAGGCTACCGCGTCAAACTCGCCTCCGATGGATTGGAAGCCCTGGAGATTATCAAACGCGGCAACTGCGATCTGCTAATCACTGACCTGGAGATGCCTCGTGCCAACGGCTACGAGCTGCTGGCCCTATTGCGCGAGCAGCCCGAGGTCAATCGCATTCCGGTCGTCATCGTGACCTCCCGCGCCGGGGCCAAGCACCGGGACCACGCTCTCAAAGAAGGCGCTGCCGCGTTCCTGGTGAAGCCGGTGCAGGAAGAGCAACTGGTCGAGGTGGTAAGCGAGTTCACCGGCTTGAA
>QIAW01000525.1 GCA_003225655.1 Acidobacteriota bacterium | reverse complement strand
AGATCCGCGTGGATTATTAATGGGATCGTTTTGGGGTCCACCCGGACTAGCCATTCCGCCATTCATCCCGACCTGAATGTGCTGATACCACTTGGTCTTCTTTACCGGGCCGCCATTGATTTCGAAATGGAAACGGTCACCACGGATATCGAATTTGGTGATCATCGCGCGATCGCCTGGCTTAACTGACGGTCCCCACAGCGCCAGCAATTCCTGCAGCTTCTCACCGTTGGGAGAGATCTTCCCGTCCTTAATCGTCAGACCAACTTTGCCCATCGGAAACTGGGTGCGGATGTAAACCAAGTCCGAGTTGAAAGTGCGGATCAGCTCCACCCGATGCTGCTCGGTAATGGCAGCTGTTTCTTTCTCGTCGGCATTGCTGAATGCCACGCCCAGCAGGGGAACCAGGAGCAGAGTAGAAATACGGTGTAGCCTCATAAGGCACCCATGGCGATTATAGACCTTGGATGCCTCGGCTCAACCCGGCGTGTTTCGCAAAAGAAATGTAAAAAAGGAGCGGCACGCCCATTCAAAGCGTGCCGGGTGGAGGAAGAAGGCTTCCCAGCTACTTTGCCGAGAATGTAACCTTGTCTAGATAAACCGAGTACGGAGTCTTGTATTTGTTGCTGTCGATCTGGTAATTGACAGTGATTCCGTACCAGTTGCTGGGGGTCGGCGAGTCATAATGATCAAGGACCGCCGTGTTGCCGTTCAGCGTGATGGAGTGGAACAGGAGATGTCCGTCTGAGGTGCGCTGCACCTGTAGTGTGAGATGGTTCCAGGCATTGCTCTTTGGATTGCAAGGGACGCCACTGGCTACCCAATGCTGACCAGGATTGCTCCATGTATCCCACTCGTGCCCGCCATCAATTCGACATTCATGACCCCAGATATAAGACTTGCCGTTTACGAATTGATTGATGTCGAATTCAAGAGCTTGTGAACTGCTGGTGTTACCGATCCAGAAGTAAACGTCATAGGTGAAGTAATGAAGCGAAGGCACTAGTGTCTTGCCAAAATCCGGCAGTCCCTGCGAAGAGAAGTCGCCGACCAGGTGATTGTTCCAGAGAATGTCCGCCCATTGGACCGTTCCACCTCCGTATGTGCTCTTGGTGGACTTGCCATCCATGGATGGCGTTGAGCAAATGCCGAAGCTGGGAGGTAGCAAAGCGTATCCGGTCCAACCCTTGCTGCTTTGCAGGTCGTAGAACGTCCTACCGAAACCCGAGCCCTGATTCACGGAAGACGAGTCAACCCTAATGGTGAGCTTGACGCTGGCGGACCAGCCGCAATTGTCCCATTCCTGAACCACCGGATAGTGCGTTCCTGAGCTCATAGTAATGTACTTGTCGAGCTTAGTGCCGTTCACGATATAGGCGAGAACGCCTGGGGACGTGTATATGCCCATCGCCGAAACGCCCTTGGAGCAGGCCGGCGAAGCAGCAGTAGCCACAAAATGCACTGAGCTTCGAACAGTTGAATTGTTACTCGGACTGCTTACGGTTACACCTGCAATCGCGGGCAGCGTGAGCACATATAGACACACGAGTACGTTGAGTTTGCCAACCCTCATTCCTGACTCTCCAGCAGATTTTTTCTGTTAATCGCCCGCGAACATGCGGCTAAGTTGAAGGGATTCTAGGAAGGCAACTACTTAGGTGCAATGAAAAAAGGCTGTAGTGATAGTCAGAGGTACATATTCCAGGTAAGGTGAAGCTCAAAATCCCGAGGCGTTGCGGCTACGCAATGAACTCGCTGTCATCTGGAATCGGCCGAATCTGCGGCAGACGGTCTGTGACTTCGGCCAGTGCGGCTAGTTTTTCGGCGAGCTCACTTTTGAATACTCCGGGGGGACATCGCCAGTGATAATTCCCTTCCGCAGTGCTGGGCGTGTTCAAGCGAGCGCCACTGCCGAGGCCTAGCACATCCTGGATAGGAACTATAGAAAAGTTCGCGGGCGAGCTTTGCGCCAGGCGAATCAATCCCCAGTTCGGACCATCATCACAATTTCCCGTTAACGCACGAACCGCTGCCCGTTCTTTTTCGCCAAGGGTGGACCACCAGCCCACAGTCGTGTCGTTATCGTGAGTGCCGCTGTAAATAACGCGATTAGCGGTCAGTCGATGGGGGAGATACGCGTGAGCACCAACGTCACCGAAAGCGAATTGCAATACCGCCATGCCAGGAATGTCATGGCGGTCGCGCAAAGCCACAACGTCAGGCGTGATCAGACCCAGATCTTCAGCGAAGAATGGAAGCCCGCCTAATTCTTCTTTAATTTTGTGAAAGAGTTCATCGCCAGGGCCATCCACCCAGCGTCCTCGGATTGCTGTCGATTCGCTTGCAGGTATCTCCCAGAATTGCGCAAATCCACGGAAATGATCAAGCCGAATGAAGTCGCAGGTCTGTGTCGCCCAGCGCAGACGTTGTACCCACCAGCGGTAGCCTGTGGCGCGGACGGCATCCCAGTTGTAGAGCGGGTTGCCCCATCGCTGGCCAGTCGCGCTAAAGTAATCCGGTGGCACGCCAGAGACAACTTCCGGTTGCAGGTCGTCTTCTCGCAGGCGAAAAAGTTCGCGGTGAGCCCAAACGTCAGCGCTGTCATAATCCACAAAGATCGCAATGTCGCCAACGATGCGGATCGATTTCTGCGCGCAATAGTAGCGGAGCGCACGCCATTGTTCCCATAAGAAAAACTGCACAACACGTTGCGAATTCAATTGAAAGC
>QIAW01000524.1 GCA_003225655.1 Acidobacteriota bacterium | reverse complement strand
CGAAATTCAGCGATGATCTGCTCCGGATTTTCCGTCAGGTTGGGAGTATTCAGCTTGACCAGCGCCTTAGCGGCACGCAGCATGGAGTGATAGGCCGTCTTTCCCGCCTGTTCCGCCTGGCCCTTTTCGAAAGCCAATTGGGCTTCGAATACCTCGCGCTCGGCCGCGGCAAGATCGAACTCTACCGCCGAGACCACTTCTCCGGCGCATTCGCCGATGCCCATGTCTCCCAGGCTGTATTCCCGCGGGTCGCCCCAATCGCTGAAGTAGGAGCGGTCTCCGGCAGGAGGCCGGGTGAGATCGTCAAGCAGATTCTTGAGTTCGGCTTTGCCGATCCGCTTGACGAAGTCTTTGAAGCCTTCTCCGTTGTTCCGTCCGGCCACATAGCGCTCCGTGAGACGCGTGACCACTTCGGGAATGTTCTTGGAGGGCACTGCCACCACCGGCAGCCCGTAGGAGCCTGCGTTATGCTCCCATTCGCCGCCCAGGACCACCTGAAAATGGGGTACTGCGTATCCGGCAATCTTGCGGCTGACGCCGTAAAAGCCTATGTCGGCCACATGATGCTGTCCGCAACTGTTGAAGCAGCCGCTGACCTTGATGTGCAGGTTCTGCACCGCTTCATCCAGTTGGAAGCTCTTCTCCGCCAACCTCTGGCGCAGCTCGCCCGCCAGGCCGCGCGAGGAAGAAATGCCTAGCTTGCAGGTATCCGTCCCTGGGCAAGAGACGATATCGACAATGGTTCCCGCGCTGGCTTCAGCCAGGCCAACCGCATGCAGCGCGTTGTAGAGCTCTGGCAAATCGCTTTGGCTGATCCAGCGAATCACGAAGTTTTGTTCGACGGTCGTTCGGATGGTTTCTTTGGTGAAGCGGCGCACAATATCGGCTAATGAGCGAAGCTGGTTCGCGGTGATATCGCCCAGGGGAAGGGCGACGGTCACGGTGACATACCCGGCCTGCTTTTGCGGACGTGTGTTGGTCTTCGACCAGCGCAGAAAAGCCTGCGACGTTGCGATGGGCCATGGGCCGCCGGGCCGCAACGGCGTTTCCGCTGCTTCGACCTGCTTGACGTAATCCTTCCATCGGGGATCCGGAGGTAGGTTCTTGCGTTCTTCAAGGACCAGTTGCTTGAATTTTTCGATGCCTAAATCCTGCACCAGAAACTTGATGCGCGCGCGGTTGCGGTTCTTCTTCTCGCCCAGCTTTGCGAACACCCGTGCGATGGCTTGGGCCAGGGGAAGCAATTCTTCCGGCGGCACGAATGAATCGAACAACTTCGCCTGATAGGGAACTGCGCCCAATCCACCGCCCACGTACATCTCGAACCCGCGCTTTTCCACGCCATTTTCCACGCGCTTGGTGGCAATCAACCCGAGATCGTGCAGGCTGGTCAATCCGCAGGCGTGCTGCGAGCAGCCGCTGAAGGCCGGTTTGAACTTTCTGCCGAAGTTCTGGCAGTCGGGATGTCCCAGCAGAAATTTTGCCAGCGCCTGCGAATAGGGTGTGACGTCGAATGCTTCGTCGGCGCACACGCCGGCGTAGGGGCAGGCGGTGACGTTGCGCACGCTGTTGCCGCAGGCCTCGCGGGTGGTGATGCCGGCGGCGGCAAGCCGGCGCATCAGGCTGGGAGTATCGTCAATCTGGATGTAGTGAAGCTGGAAGTCCTGCCGGGTGGTTACGTGGGCGATGCCGTCGGAGTATTCTTCCGCCAACTCGGCCATCACCTCGAGCTGCTCGGCGTTGAGCCCGCCTCCGGGAATCTTGATACGCTGCATGCCGGGCGCATCCCACATGGTCACGGGACCCTTGGTCAGGTTCCCGGATGGATAGGCGATCTTCTGCACCTTCTGACCATCGTGCCTTTGGCCGTTGTCATAGCGCTGGCCGTAGGCGCCCCGGCGAAGGCGGGTTTCGGCAAAAAGGCGCTCATCCAGCTTGCCCTGTTTTCTCAGCGTGATCTCCGTTTCAAACACGTCAATTTCACGCCCCAGGGCTTCCGGTATCTTTCCCCCGAGATGTTCTTTCCAAAGTAAGTTAGAGGCTTTCATAGTGATCATTCCTCTCCGCATAAAAACAAAAAACCAACCACCTGTTCTGGGGTTGGTTGGCTTGAGCTTCCTTATCGGATTGAAAAATTAATTAGCTCTTGAGCCCCTCATCCCAGCAGACACAACAACACGCGCAACAGCATGTGCATGTCATCATCTGGGCGTAGGTACTCATAAGCAATAGACTATTATGACGGCAACCTGAGTCAAATGCAAGCCTGGAGTTGCTGTTTCGGTAGTGGGTCAGTTTGGAAAAGCAGAGCCCCATGTGTGAAGGGACTTGTTTCTGTGTTGCCCGTCAACCGCAGGCAATCGCGAATCCCTTCCCATAAGCCGACTTATCAGTACCAATCCTGCCAACTTCCTCGAAGCCCGTTTCTGGACCGTAGGCTAACTAACCAAGTCGCGAAGCACGGCAATTTCGTAG
>QIAW01000522.1 GCA_003225655.1 Acidobacteriota bacterium | reverse complement strand
CTTGGTCAACCAGACAAAGCCATCTAGTTTCTTGTTGGCAACTTCTCCCTTGAGCCGCTGCTGTTCAGCATCGGTGGTCGTGGAGTCCGTTTCCACGGAATACTGTTCGCTGCTCTCAGTGCGGTTTATCGTGAGTTGATCTTTGAAATCATCGGCCAATTGGGGAATATCAGAGACAACCATGATTCGATGCACGCCGCCGATCTTCATTGTCATCAACTTCGAAGGCAGTAGCGTGAAGCCAGCCATCATGGCGGGAATAAGCAATGTCATCACCCAGAAGGCCCGGGTGCGCAGGCGCTGCAGGTACTCGCGGCGAACGATCAGGGCAATGTTGCGCAGCGTCTCAGGCATGGTTTTTCCCCACCACCTCAATAAAGATTTCTTCCAGAGAAGGCTCGACTAATTCAAACTTGCTCACCCGCGAGTGCGCGGCCACTGAACGCAACAGCTCCTGCGCATCGGCGCCGGGTGCGAGGCGGACTTCCACGTAATTCCCAAAATTGTTGTAGGACTGGACCAGCGCCGAATGCTGCAGAAAATCGCCGTTGCCTTCGTATTCAATCTGCACGTTGTTGCGTCCATAGCGCGACTTGATCTGCCTGAGGTCGCCCTGCAGCACCGCCCTGCCGCCATCCATCAGGGTGATGGAGTCGCACAGGCGCTCCACCTGCTCCATCTGGTGGGTGGAAAACAGTATGGTCTTGCCGGCACGCTTCATCTCCAGCAAAACATCTTTCAGCAGAACAGTATTCACCGGGTCAAGGCCGCTGAAGGGCTCATCCATGATGATGAAGTCAGGGTCGTGCATCAGCGCGGCGATAAACTGGATCTTCTGCTGCATGCCCTTGGAAAGCTCTTCCACTTTTTTCTGCAGCTTCTCAGCAATCTCCAGGCGCTCACACCAGTGCTGGGCACGCCGGGCGGCTTCGGCGGCGCTGAGCCCATGCAGCCTTCCCAGCAGAACCAGGTGTTCGAGCACCCTCATCTTCTTATATAGGCCGCGCTCTTCCGGCAGATAGCCCACGCGCTGCAGGTGTTTTCTGGTGAAAGGCTCGCCGAAGAGCCGCACCACACCCGCATCCGGCATGGTGATGCCGATCATCATGCGGATAGTGCTGGTTTTGCCCGCGCCATTGGGTCCGAGCAGTCCGAAGATTGTTCCCGGCGGAATGGTGAAGGAAAGGCTGTCCACGGCCACAACGCGGTCGTAACTCTTGCACACCTGTTGCAGCTCAACCGTAAGCATAACTCATGATTCTATACGACGGTCGGGCTAGAAGAGCATATTGCCGCGATAGATTATCTGTCCGTCGACGAGCTGCGCCTCTTTCGTAACCGCGTGCGGACGCGGTGGCGAGGCGTCTTGAATATGCAAGACTTCAGATCCATGCAGGGCAAAATAGTCAGAGACCAGCATGCGGTGGCAGTGGAAAAACACCTTCTCGGCGCACATGATGGCAGCGCGGGTGGGCGCGGCCAACGCAGAGACGCGCTGCGCCGCCTGCTGGAACTGCGGTGTGAGCATGTAGTCGGCATAGTTGCGGAAGGAATCATTGCGCAGCGCAACGTTGGGCGAGTCGTCGCGCAGCTTCTTGCGGCGGCCACCCAGCTCTTTCATCCAGACATATTGAATGTTTTCTTTTGCCAGCGACTCTTCCAGCGATTCGCGGTTGAAGTGCGGCATGCGGCGTGATACGGGAAAGGCACGGATATCAATCAGGATCTGGATGGAATGCGCGTGCAAGACCTTCAGAAATTCATCGAGCGGACGGGTGGAATGGCCGACGGTGTACAGCGTCATTGCGTCGCAAGCTCAATCATGCTGTAAGTCTTCAAGACTCGTGTGGCACAGCGCGGCAAGCCGCAATGGGATTCCCTCTGCCGGGCTGTTCGAATCGTACAAGGTTGTGTGGCACAGTCGTCCTCGGCTGTGTGCTTGCAGATTGAGATTTGTGTGAGTGATTTTAAGAGCTCCACAATCCTATGATGCCGAAGCAATCTGCACCAACGCTCTCACGATCACCGCATCCTGCTCCGGAAAGACCGTGCGCAGGTCCAGCAGAACCCTTCCCTCCTCGACCCGCCCAATAATGGGCAGGGGCTCAGTGGCGCGCAACCGCGCCGCCAGAGCATCCGCGCTTAATTTCTGGGAGGTAAGCGCGAGCAGCCAGGTTGGCAGCGTGGCCTGGGGCGCAGCTCCGCCGCCGATGACCGACTCGCCTGCGATGATTTCGATCTTCAGAGTAGCAGCAGAGGCCAGCGCTTTTTGCAACTCGTTTGCCCGATTGCGGATTGCGTCAGCAGACAGATGCATCATGCCCAGAACGGGAATCGCCGAGCTGTCGTTGCGAATATAAGCCAGGAGCGTAGCTTCAAGCGCGGCATAGGTGAGCTTATCCACGCGTAGAGCGCGAAAGAGCGGGTTCTGGCGGATGCGCGCAATCAATTCTTTTTTCCCGCTCAGGATTCCCGCCTGCGGCCCGCCCAAAAGCTTGTCGCCGCTGTAGGTCACAATCTCCACGCCGGCGCGTAGGCTGTCAGCGACTCCGGGTTCACCTCCCACGCCGATGCTGCGCAGATCAAACAGAGCTCCGCTGCCCAGGTCTTCCACCACTGGAATCTTGTGCTTGCGGCCAAGCGCTACTAAGTCTGCCAGCGCCGGCTGCTCGGTGAAACCGACCATGGCGAAGTTGGAACGGTGCACGCGCAGCAGCACCCGCGTCTTTTCATGGATGGCGCGCTCGTAGTCGGCGATGCGCGTGCGGTTGGTTGTGCCCACCTCGCGCAGCACGGCGCCAGCCTTGGCCATGACGTCAGGAATGCGGAAGCTGCCACCGATCTCCACCAACTCACCCCGCGAGACCACGGCTTCGCCTCCTTCGCTTGGCAAATAATTTGTCGGTATGCGAATCGCGCTTCCCGCGCTCGCCATGCTCGATGTCGAACTCAAGGTTGGAATAACCGCCGGCTATCTCGCGCATGCGCTGCAGCGTGGCATCTCCCAACGGCGCGCGCCCCAGATTAGTATGCAGGATGACCCCCGTGGCATTGATGACCGAGCGCAACGAAGGCCGCAGGCTCTGGCGCAGCTCGCGCTCGACTGCCTGCGGAATTCCCTGTACCGCGACTTCAACGCTCCTGATATCGAGATGTCCGGAAGAGATTTCAGCACGCAGATGCACAAGAACACTGCGCGCGGCATCGGCTACGGTAGTGTGACCTTCCAAGCGGATTAATTCCGCCAGCTCCCGCAGAACTTCGTCTAAAGAAGGTAGCAGGCGGTAGAGATCGGATTTGGCGCTCGTGGCCATCTTCATAGTTTCCCACACATTCTATCCCCCGCACATTCCAGATGATCTGCCATGTTGTCTGAATCTGCCCATGACGAATATGCTCGAAACTTGAAACTCGAAACTTTTCTCATCCCGCTTCAATCAATCCATACCTTCTCTGCCAGTGGGTCTTCAGATAATGCACCGCGCGGGAAAGCTCTTCAGCGCTGATCTCAGCATTCGGTGCAGAGGCCACCAGTGCGGCTTCGCGTTTGGCGTGCTCCAGAATGTCGCGGTCGCGGATCAGGTCGGCCACGCGGAAGCTGGGCATGCCTGCCTGGCGGGTGCCGAAAAATTCTCCTGGGCCGCGCAGTTGCAGGTCGAGTTCGGCGATCTCAAAGCCGTTGGTGGTGCGCACCATGGCACTGAGGCGCTGTTCGGCTTCCTCGGAAACTTTTCCGCCGGTCATGAGCACGCAAAATGATTTCGCGGAGCCGCGGCCAATGCGTCCGCGCAACTGGTGGAGCTGTGACAGGCCAAAGCGTTCGGCGTGCTCGATGATCATAAGATTGGCGTTGGGCACATCCACGCCGACTTCAATCACGGTTGTGGCCACCAGCACATCGAGCTCGCCGCGCTGGAAGCGGCGCATGACCGCGTCTTTCTCCTCGGCGTCGAGCCGTCCATGCAGCAGGCCAATGCGCAGGCCGGGCAGGATGCGCTTGCTCAATTCGTTGTACATTCGCGTTGCCGGCTTGATATCGAGCGTCTCGCTCTCTTCAATCACCGGATACACCACGTAGGCCTGGCGTCCGGCGGCAACTTGTTTTCGCAGAAACG
>QIAW01000077.1 GCA_003225655.1 Acidobacteriota bacterium | reverse complement strand
TATGGCTTGATGGCAACAGACAAAAGTTAGTGAGCGCCGGTGGAGTTACTTCAACAGCACCGCGCTGACTCATATTCAGGGAGATGGGCCTCCTCTTCAGGGAGATGGACCTCGTCCAGCCTCTTTTCAACAAGACCTATCCCTCGACCGTCTCGCCGGTTGCTTTTATCAATCAATGATCGCAATAGCTCTTCGTTTTCCTCCTTGTCAACCGGGTGCCGGCAGCGGGAGCAACTGCAAGGCTCGGTGCCAGTTCCCGAACCGATTCCAACTCCGCAGCAACCGCAAGACGGTTCTTCGGGCATGATGAACTAGCTTGCCCGCTGTATTGAAGATCAAGAAACGTAGCCGCTTGGGTCGCGCCTTAATCAACTCCGGCGGCAAGACCAGCCGCTTCAGCGCCGTTAGCAGGTTGTAGGTCAATACCGACAACCGCAGCCAGGCGGCGTTGGAACCAAATCGTCCACAGGGCATCACCCCACCCGCCAACTCATTCTTGATCACATCATGGACGCCCTCAATGGTGCCCGCCTTCTCCCGGTGCCACTGCAAAAGCTTCTTCGGGCTTAGGTCCCAGCGATTGCTCATCACCGCAAAGTGTTTCACCGTACTGCCATCGGCAAACAACCCCTGTTGCTTCTTGCGGATCCGAATCGCCACATACCGCAACGGTTCCTGATACCGGTTCTCCGGCGTTTCTTCCGGAACATAAACCACCTCCGCGCACTCCTTGATGCTCACACTGTCTTCACTATCGAGTTGCCAACTCTCCTCGGCCTTGGCCAGGATCGCCCGCTGCAAAGCCTCACTCATACGCGCACTCACGGCGAAACCAATGAATCCTTGCGGACCGTCTGCCCGTTGGGGATTGCGTAGCCAACTGATCAACCGCTCCTCGTCACAGGCTGAATCCCCGCGAAAATACATCTCCTGGACTCCCTTGGGCAGCGCCGCAAAGGCCCGCTGGGCCACCGGTAATGGGGCTTGTTGGGCGGGGACGTTGCCGTCCCGAAACTCATCCGCCACCACCACGTTCATTTCCGCCCACACCGCCAACATGGGCTGGTATCCCGTTCCTCCTTCATAATGGGCCTTGGCCTCCCGCTTCCAGCTTTCGATGATGGTGGCATCCATATCGAGGGTGGCAATCTTTTGCTCCGGGCAACGCCGCCACAATTCTTGCACCAGGTCTTGATTGACCTGCGCCAGTCCCTGCAAGGCCGTGCTCTCTTCCGGGATATAGGCTACCCGTCCCTCGGGTAACTCCCGTTGCGCTTGTTTGATCTTCTCCTCCTCATGAAACTGATAGAGAAATTTGCGCGCCGCTTCCGCACTGGGGATCGTGTGCCCCAGCATCTCGGCCAAACCTGCATCTTCGCGCAATTGTTCCATGTCCTCCACACAGTCGCCCCCCACCGCGTGCAGCACCACCAGACTTTGGCTTCGTCATACCCCCGGTCTCGTTCCTTCAGCGTTATATTGCGCTGCACACTTCCAGGCACACCCAGCGAACGCATCACCCGCACCAACAATGGCACCCCGCCCAGGGCGGTGATGGATTCTTCTAGAGGTTGGGGATCGATTTCGAAAAGAAACTCACCGGCGGCCGGAGAAATCTTGTTTTGCTGTTTCATCGTGAATGCAATGTAACATCCCCGGGTCCAGGTGAGCACACCCGGTGGGTGAATTTTTTGTAAATTCGTTTTCGTTCTTCTCCCCGCCTATTTCATGCCGATCCTGAGTCTCACTAAATGCTTATCGACGGATTAGGGACGATAAGGGTCAATAGAGTTTGCGCGCCGATTGTCCACTTCCGTCCGGGGTTAGAATCCAGATCAGATGTGCTCTAATTTTTTGCTTGCGACTATGGGTGTGAAATCGCTAGATTAGGTTACCGCGGTAACTTGTGAAGGTCCTCATGAAACCTCAGAATCCTCTAATTCAATTTCCGGGAGCCTGCTGTTTGGCAATGATTTAATCATGAGCACCTAATATTATGGTCTCCATTCCGGCAACTTACGACTATCGCCTTGTAATTCTCTCAGTATTAATCGCCATTCTTGCCTCGTATGTCGCGCTCGACCTTGCCGGACGCGTGACTGCGACACGCAATCAGGCAAGATTCGCCTGGCTGGTGGGCGGCGCAATTGCCATGGGCGCCGGAATCTGGTCGATGCACTACACCGGGATGCTGGCCTTCCGTCTGCCCCTGCGAGTTTCCTATCACGTTCCAACCGTTGTGCTATCGCTGCTGGCAGCCATCTTTGCCTCGTTCGTAGCGTTGTTTGTGGTCAGCCGCCGGCGCGTGACTGTGCTGCACGTGGTGGCCGGCAGCGTGCTGATGGGCGCTGGAATCGCCACCATGCATTACACCGGCATGGCTGCGATGCGGCTGGCCGCACATCATCATTATGATCCCGGCCTGTGGTTGCTTTCGGTGCTGTTGGCGGTAGTGATCTCGCTGGCGGCCCTGTGGCTTACCTTTCATTTCCGTGAGGAGAATAAGGGGCGGGTATTCAAGATTGCGGTCGCCGTGGTCATGGGCCTGGCCATTCCTCTTATGCATTACACGGGCATGGCCTCGGTCAGCTACATGCCCACAAATACGGCCCCTGATTTGTCGAACGCGATTGACATATCCGTATTGGCAAACTCCGCGGTCATCTTGATCACATTGGTCATTTTGGCATCTGCCCTGTTGTCTTCGCTGGTGGACCGCCGCTTCTCCGCCCAGGCGCGGGCGCTGGCGCTCAGCGAACAACGCTATCAGCATCTGTTCGAGAGCAATCCACAGCCGACTTTTGTCTTTGATCTTGAAACCTTGCGGTTCCTGGCGGCCAACTATGCAGCCATCGACAAATATAGATTCTCAGCGAAAGAATTTCTGGCGATGAAGTTTACCCATCTGCATCCGGCAGAAGTGCTCGGGCGCCTGCTGGAGACCGCCCAGTCTGGCCTTCCCCTCGAAGAGCAATACCAAAGAAAAGATGGCGTTCTGCTCGACCTGGAACTCTCGCTGCGGACCATTACCTGGGCTGGTAAACCTGCCGGCCTTCTGCTGGCCAATGACATTACGGAACGGAAGCGCACCGAGCAGATGGAAACGGAACGGCGAAACTTTCTGGAATCAATCACCCAGAACCAGGCCTTGGAAGACAACTTGCAACAACTGGTGCGCATACTGGAAAACCAAATACAGGGCGCTCTCTGTTCCGTATTGCTATTGAAGCCTGGCAGATTGTGCCAAGTAGCGGCCAGCACTTTTGCCAAAGATATGCTGCTGGGGATGGAAGCGTTTCGATCGGAGGAGATCGCCAGCGCCCTGGGAGCAGGCGCCGACCACAAGGATTTGTTCTTTGTGGAAGATTTTTCTGCAAGCTGCGCCCATCGAGAGTTGCGGGACTGGGCGGTCGCCTTCAACCTCAAGTCCTGCTGGTTCGCGCCGGTCATGAAATCAGGCGTGCAGCT
>QIAW01000523.1:2334-5127 GCA_003225655.1 Acidobacteriota bacterium | reverse complement strand
TGTCACTTCCCGACGCACATTAGCGGCTGTCGCCGCAAAATGGTTGTCGGTCTGCACGTTCGCGTTGCTGGTTTATTACGCGCTGTTCCGGCTACCATTTCGGTTCCCGCTACGACAGCAACTGATGTCGCCATCATACGCTTACGGATTTAACAACGGCGGCGCTATAATTTTGACGGCCGCCTTTTTAGGCGCGGTCGCGCTGCTCGATCTTCTCCGCCGACGTAAGGCGATTGAAGGACCGATCGGGTTTCCGCGTGAGGGCATCGTCGCCACTCGCTCACTACGGGTCACCTTAACGATCCTGGTTGTATGCTACGTCGCGCTCACCTTCGCGATGTACTTATATGACATCAATTCGGCCCCATGGCTGATGTGGGAAACGCGGCACCTTCTTCACAGAGCTTGGCTAATGGATCTCTACGGGCTGCGTCCCTACACGGAGTTGTCGGCGGAGTACGGACCGATTATAACCTACGCGCCGTCGTGGATGTTCCGGCTACTCCGACCGCTGGGTGCGTCGCACGAGCAGGCTTATTTTGCTTCTTACTTAGTTCTAAGTTTAGCTGGCCTGTGGTGCATATATTATGTGCTCTCCCGCGCCCAGATGCCGGTGCCTTCTCGCCTGGTGGCCCTCGTTATGCTGGCGACTGCCGGTTTCACGCCCTACATGGGAATTAACGGCGCACTAGTGCGGTACCTGTTTCCGTTCGCGAGCCTGCTGTTGGGCCACCGCATCCTCGCGTCAAAGTTTTTTCGGCAGCAGAACATCACCTCATGGGGTGGCGCCGTGATCGTGGTCCTCCTGCTGTTAGGCGGAAATATCCTGCTCTCTCCCGAGATCGGGGTGGCGTTCGCTCTGGGGTGGTTTGGTTATGCGGTGCTGACCTCGCGCGGTGAAGCACGAATCTTGGTCGTGTCCGTTATTGCTTTTGTGGCTACCGCATTGTTGTGCTGGTTGTTCCTGCCGCCAGCCTATTACGGGACGTTCCTGAGATTTTCGGAAGGTGCGAACAATCTACCGTTTTTGCCGGCTCCGCATCTGCTTTTCTACATTCTCACACTGTTCCTGATCGTTCCCCCGGTCTTAGCCGTAAGTCTGCGAGAGCCGCGTTCTGGCGATATACCCGGCGCCGCCATCTGCGGCGCGCTTGGCATCCTATGCGTGATTATGGCGGCTGGCGCGCTCGGCCGCTGCGACCCACCGCATGTCTTACTTTACGGTATGGGAGCGTCGATGTTGTTGATGATTCGGCTGGCAAACATCTCCCGGCGTGGTTTCTCAGCTTATGCCGTGGCCTACGCGGTAGTTTTTATTCTTTTCATCGAGATCTCAAACCTGGCTGTTTTCTATGGTATCGGCCCGAAGGTTGTGTTTTCGCCGCATCCTTTCACTAATGTGGTCCACAGGTTGTGGAGCGCTAGCGGAACCGACCACCTAGATGCGGCAACATTATCTGTGCTGGACCGCTACCCGCGGCTCGGAGTGCCGTTCGCGAGCCTTGGAGATCCAGCTGTGGAGAGATATGTAATTACGAGTGGCAAGCTGGATCCTGAGTACTACGTTTTCATTGTAGGTGTCTATAATGCTGCGGCTTTAGAGCGTAAGCTGCAGGATGTCGGCAAAATGGAATACATATTAGTGCCCGGCCACCTCGCTTCTTGGGGCGGCCCGGATCCATGCGTTGGATACCTGCAGGACATCCGACAATGGTTTCTGTATCCAGCTAAGTTACCGTGCCGAGCCGAGCCGCTCAATCCAATGATGGCGCTCAGAGGCTTTATTGCCGATCATTACACACCGGTAGACCAGATGGGCTCGTGGACGGTGCTCCGCCGAGTCAGTGCTGGCTCGACCCCGCCTACTGCAACTGGCCGGGGGCCGTGATTTAATCCCTCAAATCAATCGTCGGTAAGAGCGATCGAGGGAGCTTTGAGGAAAGCAGGCTCGGCCATGCAGATTTTGAATGGGTGAAGACGTAAAACACTTTGGCAGGATGATTCAGCACAAGGTCATCGGCACTCTTACCGCACAAAAAAAGAAATTTCTCTGGCGGAAGAAACGGGTATTGGAATTCGGCCTTCGGCCTTATCTCTTGCCGCGGAGAGTGAAGCACATTCACGGTCCGCAGAAAATCTCTTACGCTCTGGACGAACTATTGGTGATCTCAGTGGTCCGCAACGGTGAGCTCTACATCAAGTCATTCATGGATCACTACCGCGCCATGGGGGTGAAGCATTTTGTCTTTCTCGACAACGCTTCGACCGATCGAACTGTGGAACTACTTTGCGGGCAAGAAAGCGTCACCGTCTTGCAAACGGACGCGCCTTACAAGAAGTACGAAAACACGATGAAGCGATATTTGGCGGAGAGGTTCTCAGCCGGGAGGTGGAATCTGTGTGCTGATATCGATGAGCTCTTTGATTATCCATTTTCTGAAACGCTAAGTTTGGGTGATTTTCTGCGTTACCTGAATGACAACAGTTACACGGCCGTTGTCGCACAGATGCTGGATATGTTTTCCGACACCCCGCTGGCCAAACTGGAAAGTAAGCCAGATGATCAGCTCAAGGAGAAGTACGTTTATTATGATATCTCGGCGATCGAGAAAGAGGACTATCTCTGGTCAGAACGTTCGAACCCTAACATCAAAATGCATTGGGGGGGAGTACGGAAGGCTGCGTTCGGCACCGTTAATGGCCTCACAAAATCGCCTCTCGTTTTGATGGACGGGAAGATCAAGACATTTATCACGTGGCACCACGTCAAAGGCGCGCGAATGGCTGACGTCT
>QIAW01000523.1:0-2318 GCA_003225655.1 Acidobacteriota bacterium | reverse complement strand
CTATCCATTTGTGAGTTCTTTCTCCGCAAAGGTGGAAGACGCTGTTCGAACCGGCCGCTATGGCATGAGAGTCACGGATGAATACAAGGCGTACGCAAAAGGCTTGCAGGACAACTCCAGCGTCAATTTTAAACTTCCGTCGGCGCAGCGGTTCATCGGCCTTGAGCAGCTGATCGAGGACCGATTTCTCATTGTTTCAGAGAAATATCATCACTGGGTTAACCAGCATAGGGGGAGAACAGCTCCCGGTCTCTTAACTTTGGCCAATCGGTCACACTGACGCAGAAATTGTTACTATTCGAAGTGTAGAGTCGGCTGACGTATCTTCCGGCCCCATGTTTGTTAGGCACTATGTCACAGGTTGCTGACACACCGCCGTCTGCACACAAGATGCCGCAGCTGGATGCATTGCGCGCATTTGCTGTGCTATCGGTGTTGTTCGTGCATTTCGTTTCGCGGCCGCCTTACTGGCTGGCGATTGTTCCGTGGGCAGCCTGTGGCGTGCAGCTGTTCTTCGTGCTCAGCGGTTTTTTAATCACCGGCATTCTGCTCGACAGCCGCAAGCAAGTTGAAGCTGGCGTTAGCCGATTTTGGATGCTCCGACAGTTCTACACCAGACGCTTCCTCCGCATATTTCCGCTCTACTATGCTGTGGTCCTGGTTGCCTGGATCATAAAGCTGCCAGGCTTTACTGATACTCTCGGCTGGAACCTGTCGTATCTAACAAATTTTTACATCGTCCAGAACGGGAAATGGATCGAAGCGGCCTCGCACCTATGGACGCTTTCAGTCGAAGAGCAATTTTACCTGGTTTGGCCCTGGGTCGTACTGTTCCTACCGAGTAGGTGGATACTACGCACTTTCATCGGCGTTGCCATTTTCGCGGTCGGATACCGCCTGCTCGCAAGCAGTTGGTTAGGCGCCTGGGCAAACATCACGCCGTTTGCATCGTTCGATTGCTTTGGAGCCGGAGCATTGTTGGCCGTGGCGCAGCGACGTGACACGGCAGGTGATCCGCGGCTGCGCCGAATACTTTGCGTCGTGGGACTTTCGCTGGGAGTGCCGTTGTTGGTTTCCGCCTTGGTTTCGCAATACCCGCCGCAATCAGTCGCCGGCAGAATAGGCTTAATGAACGTGGCGATGCCACTTCTTTGCATGCCGCTGATCTCCCGCGCGGCAGAAGGATTTACCGGTATTGCCGGAATTGTGCTGAACCAAAGACCAATCCGGTATATCGGGAGGATCAGCTACGGAATATACATCTTTCATGTGCCGGTAGTGTACCTAATCAATTTGAATGGCTCGAAGTGGCTGACCCGGCTGCCCTTTCCGATTCCAATTGCCGCAGTATTCCTTATCCTAACGCTCGGAGTGGCGTCAATTTCCTGGCATTTTTTTGAACACCCAATCAATCGGCTAAAGCGCCTATTCCCATATCGGGAAGCTCGGAGTGACCGCAAACCGGAGATACAACTCCCTGCGCTGACCCAAAAGATGCAAGCTGGGGTAGGTGCCGGGACGAATTCCACCCGCATAAACTGAAGTACGCCGTGCCGATGTGAGGTCAGGCACCGCCCCTGTCTGTTAATTTTTGGCCGATTAATTCCGCTGGCGCAGAAGTCGCTTCTGTTCGAGCCGTCGGCATTGACGAAGAATACTTGAAAGAGGCAACCACGAATAGCTTGGTGGGGTATCCCGAGTTGGAGCCGTCCACGCGTGGCGCAACCAGGCGCGTGTGCAACTTCAGTGTAGGCAGCGCGAGTGCCGCTCGCAACGTGTGGAGCGTTTGGGCGGCGTTGGTGGTGGCGGCCGTGGGCTACGTTATCCACTTCGGTAGCAATGTCCCATTCTGGGACGACTGGAATATGGTGGACGTGATAACAGGGGCGCAGCCGGCGACGCTGCAGTGGCTTTGGTCCCCGTACGGCGGGCATCGCCTCCCGCTGCCGCGTCTGATACTGCTCGGACTTTACAAGCTCAGTGGCGCAGATTTTCGGGCCGGCATGTACTTCAATGTCGCAGTGCTGGCGGCGGGGGCAGCGGCATTGATCTGGGCAAGCGCGCGGATGCGCGGTGGAAAAGTATCTGTGACGGACGCCGTCTTTCCGTTGTTGTTGCTGCACTGGGGGCATTTTCAGAATCTCCTCTGGTCATGGCAACTGGGCTTTGCGTTGGCGGTCGCGCTGACGTGCGCGACACTGGCCGTTATTGCTGCGTACGGGCTGACTCCGGTCGCAAAAGCAGGGGTTGTTCTGGCGGCGCTGGTGGTAGTGATACTCCCAATATCAGACGTGCCGGGGATGGTGTACACCCCCGCG
>QIAW01000520.1:3370-6306 GCA_003225655.1 Acidobacteriota bacterium | reverse complement strand
GAATAAGTCAGCAGCAGGCAAAACTCATCTCCCCGAAGGCCATAGGCGGAATCTTCCGGATGCACATCCGATTCCCAAATATCATCCGGCCTGCCATCGGGGGTGAATGGTTGATAGAGCACGCTTTCCGGGTCGGCGCTGATCGGTAGCTTGTAATACAAAACTGCGATGTCTTTGGTGATCATTTGGCGGGCGCGAAACTCGATCAGCTCGCGATGGGGAGAGTCGCCCCAAAAGGTGTCATCCATGCGCCGGGTTGAAATCACCGCAAAACGCCGGTCGGTCCGATAACTATAGGTGAACTGCCAATCATTGGTCCGCATGTAAATGTCCGCGTTCGTCAACCCGATCATGAAGGCTCCGGGATCTTGGGCAAGATCAGGATAGGAGCGCTTCATCTGTTCGATGAGCTCTTCCGCAATATATTGTTTACGCTGACGATCGAATGTTTTTTGTTCCAACGTCAATGGCGGCAAAAGATTGATTGCCAGACCAAATTTACTTTTGTAGTGCTGCACCAGAGCCTCGGGTGCAACTACCTGCTTTCCAAGCGGGACAAAGTAAATCTCTCCTTCACCATGAAGCTCGCTGAGTTTTGCGAGCACATGTTGTTGCCGTGTCAACAGCACAGGCCCACTCAATACTTGCGGCCGCTTGCGAAAGACACTGTATTTCCACAGAAACCAGGCGGGGATGACGGCAACCAGAAGTACGAACAGCAGCAGGCCGAAAAGCAGAACCCAGAGCCGCGACTTTTTACCACTCGGCGGAGCGGCTCCCGGCAGGCCGACAAATGCTCCGCAGCGCGGACAAAAGCCCTGTTCGATTCGAACTTGCGTACCACAGGCGGAGCATTGCATGTCAATTTACGATATGAGTATTCCGGGCTTCCGGCAAGAACAACTTAAGGATGCACGTTCATGCATCCTTTCAAGTCAATTTCCAGCTAAAAACTGTAGGAGTGAAAAGCCAAGCGCTCAACGCTCAGCCGCTAACCAAATATCTCACTGCTGCATGGCGAAGCTCATCTTCACTCCTGCGACTTCAATCACATCGCCCTCATTCAGTTCCTGGCGATGGGCAACTTCGGCCCCGTTCACCTTGACTGGGGTCTTTCTGTCCTGGGGCGCGATGAAGTATGAGGTTTCGCCTTTACTGATCATGGCCGCCACGTCGGGCGGAGACTTGAACAGCGATCCTTTGAGCTTGACCGTCGCCATCTTGGAGCCGCCAATGACCGTCAGCTTGCTGCTGAGCATGTACTGTGACTCATCAGTCTTGCCTTCCAGAACCGTCAACTTGCCGGTCGGAGTGCCCGATGCCGCCGCTCTGGGTGGAGCAGCTTCGGGGCCGGTTACAGAAGGAGCATCTGCAGCTCCGCCACTGCCGGCGGCCTGTTGTGCACGGGCCTGGGCGATCATCTCTTTCGCTTTCCTGGTGTCGAGGACCACGGTCGCTTCCATTTTGGGCAGGGCCGGCATGGATGCCTTGGCTTTCGGAGCGGCGGCATCTTCGTGCCACTCATCGCGGAAGATCACCACGTGCTTGCCGACGAGGATGGAATCGTTGTCTTTCAAGACCTGTTTGGTGACACGCTGGTTGTTGAGATAGGTGCCGTTCAGGCTGCTGTTGTCTTCGATCACGTAGTGGTCCGACTCCCAGTAGACCTTGCAGTGATGGCCGCTGACGGCAAGGTTATCAATCTGAAGCATGTTGTCCGGCAGCCGGCCAATGGTCACGGTTCCCTTCTGCCCCACCGCGACTTCCTTGAGTACGTTGGATTCGAACTTCAGATAGAGTTTTGCCATTGTTGGTTCCCCTTCTTACCCAAAAAAATTCTCCTGTACCACGGCAGATCAACCAGCCGGACGAGCAGGCAAGTAATATTATCGTCGCCGCCCTGTTTCTTGGCGCTTTCCACCAGTTGCTCACAGGCCCCAGCCAGCGTGGGAGCGCGCTGCACAATCTCAAGAATCGTCACATCGTTCACCAGCTTGGTGAGGCCGTCGCTGGCCAGAAGCAACACATCGTTCGGCTGGCAGATCACGTCCTGCAAATCGGGCTCAACCTTTTCCTCCGAGCCCAGCGCCCGCAGGATGATGTTCTGGATCTCGGAGTGTTCCGCCTCCTGCTGCGTCATCAGCCCCCGCCGTACTTGTTCCATAACCAGCGAGTGGTCGTTGGTCAACTGCTGGATGTGGCCGTTGCGGATCAGGTACACGCGGCTGTCGCCTACGTGACCCACCGATAAAAAAGTATCGCGCAGCAGCACGCTGGCAATTGTAGACCCCATGCCCGCATGCTCGCTCTTGCCCTTATGCGAGGCCTGGTACACCGCGGCATTGGCTTTAGCAATGGCATTGCCCAAGGCGTTGGCGCGCTCGCTCACCCCTTCAAACTTGCGCGCGTCGGCGGGCACACTGCCATTGTTCTGCCGGAAGTACTCCAGCATCACGTCCACACTCATCTTGCTTGCTACTTCGCCGGCGGCCTGTCCACCCATGCCGTCGCATACCACGAAGATTCCGTACCGGGTATCGTAACCGAAATTATCCTCGTTGTTCTTACGGACAGAGCCTACATCGCTTTTGCCGGCCACCTCGATCGTCAAACTCATGTGTTCTCAGTATTCTGTGCGAACTGCGCGGGCCGCGCAAGCACTTTGCTGTTCTGGACTTGGTCTTCCTGATGCCCCCTCAGGGCGGGACAGAGCTTCCATATCCCCGTGCTGACGGCCGCTTTCTCCTGCGTTTGAACGTTTCCCTGGGCAAAGTAGGTCTGGGGAGATTGGGCAAATTCTACTTTTCAAAGAGTGAAAATAGCAAGAGGAAGTACGAATTACGATTTACGAAATAAGAAGGGCGATTTTATCTGCCTGCGAGGGCGCAGGCTAGCTTGTAAATTGCAATCTGAAATCGTACTTCATACTTCATATT
>QIAW01000520.1:0-3322 GCA_003225655.1 Acidobacteriota bacterium | reverse complement strand
GACTGGAGAACTTGCGCGCAATCTCCAGCGCCTCGTTGATCACCACCGGCTTGGGGGTCTGGGGATATCCCATCAGCTCGGCCACAGCCGCCCGCAGAATGTTGCGGTCTACCGCTGCCATGCGGTCCAGTCGCCAATGCTCGGCATGCTTCTGGATCAGGGCATCAATCTCAATCGTACGCTCGATGGCCGTGCGAAACAGGTCGTCGGCAAAGCCGCGGGTCTCCTCTTCCACGTCGGCGCGCTGCGCCCAGAAGCTCTGGCGGACGTCATCGGGCGACTGCTTGCCCATCTCTGACTGAAAGAGCATCTGCAGCGTCAACTCGCGGGATTTGCGTCGGGTGCCCAAATTAGTTCTCGGTTCTCGGTTCTCAGTTGCATGTTTCACTTCTTCCTTCGTATTTCTGACTTCTTACTTCCGCTCCTTTTTTTCTTCGTCGGAGCTTGAGATGGCTTGAGTTTACCAGCAACGGCTCGAGACGGGCTGAATGCTGAGGGCTGAATGCTGAGGGCTTTCCTGTCCTTACTGGCAACTGGCAACCGGCGGCTGGCAACTCTTCCCGACGGGCTGAGTGCTGAATGCTGACTGCTGAGTGCTTTCTTCACCGACGCCATCTCCACCGCCGCCAGCGCGGCTTCGAATCCCTTGTTGCCGCTCTTGAGTCCGGCGCGATCAATGGCCTGCTCGAGGTTATCGCAGGTCAGCACCCCCCAGGAGTGGGGCACGCCCGTTTCCTGCGCGGACTGGCCCACGCCGCGCGTGACCTCGTCGCAAATGTGCTCGTAGTTGGAAGTCTCGCCCCGCAGCAGGCAGCCAAGACAGATGACGGCCTCAACCTTGCCGGTCTGCGCCAGCGCCCGCGCCGCCGCCGGAATTTCAAATGACCCGGGCACGCGGACAATATGAATGTCTTTGTCTTTTGCTCCGGTGCGGCGCAGCGCGTCCACGGCGGAGGTAAGAAGCCGCTCGGTGATAAATGCGTTGAACCTGCTGACCACGATGCCAAAACTGTGGCCGCTGGCATTCAGGCTGCCTTCCGTGGTTTTGAGCGCAGGTGGCTCAGGGTGCTCGATTTTAATCTTGGCGGACAAATAACTGTTGTATCACAGGAGATTGAATCATTGAGTCATTGATTCATCGGGTCATTGAAGAGTTGAATCAATGTTTCAGCGCATCCAGAATGACCTGCACCGGTCCCGGCGCCACCTCCGGCATGCGCTCTTCCGGGATACCGGCAAGCCGCGCCAGAATAATCTTTGCAAAAAAGGCATGGCCGAGATCGCGCCACTGTGCCATCTCAACCAGGGCATCCAGTGCCTGGGCTCTTATTTGCGCCAGCAGCTTCGGGTCCCGGCTGCGAGTCAAAACACTCAACATCATGCTGGCTTTATTACGGTCGGTCCAAATGCCGGAACGAAGCATGGCGACAAAGGGTTCGGGCGGAATCTGGCTAGCCGCCTCCGGCTTGGAGGAAGCCAGAACCGCCAAGGCCCGGGTGGCATTATTGCGGACCGTTTCCTCGGGATCGCGGCTGGCCCACACCAGGGCGGAAATCTGCTCCTGCGACTGATCGCCATAACCTAGGGCGTCGGCGGCCATGGCGCGCTCTTCGGAATCGGAAGAAGACTTCAAAACCCGCAAGAGCTCGTCCTTGTGCTGCAGAGCGTACTCCCGCACTGCCAGTTGCAGGGCGTGCGCCGTGGGATCTTTCAGGAGAGCATAGCCATTGGAATCATCCTCCTGTGCGGCATCGCCTCCTTTGTGCACGGCTGCAGCCACAGCCTCACTTAACTGGTTATCCAGCGCCGTGATCTTTTTCGAGAGCTGCTGCATCGTTCCCTTGGGCTCCGGGTTGTAAACAAAGTTCGTACTCGACTCGCCAGGCAGGCCGATGAAGAGCACACTGTCGCCCTGGTCATCGCAGCACAAAGCTCCCACATAGGTCGCCTCGCGGCCAACGATCCGTTTGACTACCTTGCGAACCTGCTGGTCAGTCTCGCGGGAATAGGCATCGCCTTCCTGCAAGGGGAGGGCCTTGCGCACAGCCTCAACGTCAATGCCTTTGTAACCATAGAATTCGATGATGCGCACGTGGTCGCGCGCGGAAGCTAACTGTGCGCTTGCCAGGAGGATGACCACCGGGATTTTAATCTTGATAGACACGAGCTCTTTTGTCAGACCAAAGGATTGAATCATTTTCCCTTGAAGACCGCCGCCCGTTTTTCCAAAAACGCCGCGGTCCCCTCTTTTTTGTCTTCGGTTGCGCAAGCCACGCTGAACAGCGTCGCTTCCAGAAACAGCCCTTCCGCCAGCGGCATCTCCATACCTTTGTTCACCGCCTCCAGCGTGTACTGGATGGCGAGGGGCGCGTTGGCGATGATTTTTCTGGCAATGGCCTCGGCGCGGGGGATCAGCTCGGCCAGCGGCACAACTTCGTTGACCAGACCGATGCGCTGCGCTTCCTGCGCGCTGATCTGCTCACCGGTCAGCAGAATCTGCAGCGCCAGTCCTTTGCCTACCAGCCGGGGCAGACGCTGGCTGCCGCCGTATCCGGCGATGATGCCCAGCTTGACCTCGGGCTGGCCCAGCTTGGCATTCTCGCTGGCCAAACGAAAGCTGCAAGCCATGGCCAGCTCGCATCCTCCGCCCAGGGCGTAGCCGTTGAGGCAGGCAATCACTGGCTTGCCCAGGTTTTCAATCAGGTCGAGCACCGCCTGCCCTTTGTGGGTGTAGGCCTTGGCTTCGACGGGATTATTCTTGTTCAGCTCATTGATGTCTGCCCCGGCTACAAATGCCTTCTCGCCTGCTCCGGTCAGAAGCGCGACCCGCACTTCAGGATCATCTTTGATCTGCGTGAAGACCTCGCGCAGCTCGCCCATCACAGCTTGATTCAGGGCATTGAGTTTGTCAGGACGGTTGATGGTGACGTAGGCGATCTGATCTTTTTTCTCGAATTTCAGATTTTGCAAGTTCATAGGAAAACCTTACCGCGGATTGCGCTGATCGCGCGGATTTTGAAAAGAATCGAAGGCCAAGCCACGACCTCTGCACTCCTCTGCGTTCTCCGTGCTTAAAAAAAATGGAATCCGCGAAATCCGTGAGATCCGCGGTAAGCATTTTAAACAAACTTCCCCGGCACAGGGTTTTTCGGATCCGCATAATCATAGAAGCCTTTGCCGGTTTTCTGCCCATACCAGCCGGCCAAGACCAGGCGCTTGAGCAGTGGAGGCGCGGCGAAGCGTCGCTCTTTGAATTCCTCATACATGACATGGGTGATGTAGTAAGTGGTATCGAGGCCCACGAAATCGAGCAGCGTAAACG
>QIAW01000519.1:3792-7550 GCA_003225655.1 Acidobacteriota bacterium | reverse complement strand
TGGTCAGGGCCAGTCCGGTATTTTCCGAAAGCGGATACACGGTTTGCACCAAGCCCTTGCCAAACGTGGTCTCACCGGCAATCAGGCCGCGATCATGGTCCTGAATAGCGCCGGAGACAATCTCTGCCGCCGAGGCCGTGCCGCGATTGACCAGCACTACCAGCGGATATTCCCTGCCATTGTTGCCGTGGGCCGCACGATAGATCTTCTCCGGTGAAGAGCGCCCGTGATGGGAGACGATGACCTGCCCTTTGCGCAGGAATTTATCGGCCACGCCGACTCCTTCGCTCAGCAGTCCGCCGGGATTCTGGCGCAAGTCCAGAATGAGGCCCTTGAGGTCTCCGAACTCGTCCAGGGCGGTGGCCACTTCATGCTCGGTGGTCTCCTGGAAATTGGTGATGTGCATATAACCAATGCCGGGACGGATCATCAGGTGCACGTCTACGCTGTAACGCGGAATCTCATCCCGCATCACGTTAAACTCCAGCGGCTTCTCGGTGCCTTCGCGCAGTACCGTAATCTTGACCCGTGAGCCTTTGGGGCCGCGAAGCAAGTCGGCCACTTCGCTGGTGGTCATGTTGTCGGTGGGCTTGCCGTTAACGGCAACGATTACATCCCCGGGACGGATACCGGCGCGATAGGCGGGCATGCCCACGAAAGGAGCAATCACAATCACCTTATTGTCGCGTGGGCCCACCTGCATGCCCACGCCGAAGTACAGACCGCGCTGCTCCTCGCGCATGGCGGCGTACGATTTGGGATCGAAGAAATTAGAGTGGGGATCAAGCACCCGCAGCATTCCGGGAATGGCGCCGTTGTAGATGACCTTTTCCGGGTCCACCTGGTCGGCATAGTTCTGCTCCACAACGGTATAAACCTGTGAAAAGCTGCGCAGGCTCGTGTTCAGGTCAGAGCTATCGTACGAACCTGAATCTGTCCCGATCTTCTGGCCGAAAACAACCCCTAAAAAACCGCAGGTTAAAATGACCAACGAAACGAGAAGGAGCGAGCGGAAAGAGCGTCGAGGACTACCAGCCATCATGTACTTCCTATACGACTACCGGGCTTGGGAAGCGCCGATAATCATGAATTTGTTTTTTGCAGTATACCATGGGAATTTCGCGGTTTTTCGCGAACTTTACCCTTCATCTTGGACGCCTTGCCGCCGCAAAAGTCATCGCCAACAGCAAGATACCCTTCGGTCTGATGCGGGACTTGAGCCGAAGGCTGCGTGGAGAGCAGGATGCCTGGGCGCCGTTGCCGCAAACCGTTGCCAACGCAAATCGTTGCCGGCGTTTAACTGGTATTATTAGTCATTGCAGAAACCTTATGGAATTAGGCTTCCCTGAACTTTTTTTCATCTTTGTGCTGGCGCTGCTGCTGTTTGGTCCGCGCAAGTTGCCGGAAATTGGCCGGCAAATCGGTAAAGCCCTGGCCGAATTCAAGCGCGCCAAGAATGAATTCACCGCCCAGATCGAGAGCGAAGTCCGCCGCCTGGAAGACGAAACCAATAAAATTCTGCCCGCGGAAGAGACCAACGTCATACAGGCTCCTACCACCGCCCCGGCGGGCACGGTGACCTCCACCGGCGAGATCACGGCAGAGCCGGCGGTCAACGGCAACGGCGCCTCTCAGGAAACTCATGCCTGAAGTGCTGGAGGAAAACTCCTCATCAACTCCGCCGCCTTCCCGCCTCGAGCAGATGAGGTCTATGTCGCTGATCGAGCACCTGGAAGAGCTGCGGCGGCGGATCATCTGGGCAATTGTGTGGGTCGGAATAGGGTTCTTCTTTTGCTGGGGATATGCCGACCGCATCTTCGCTTACGTGCAGAAGCCCGTTATAGAAGCTCTGCATGAAAACAAATTGCCAGAAACCCTGGTGTATACCAACCCCACCGATCCTTTTAATCTTTATATGAAAACCGGGCTGGTCGCGGGCATTTTCCTGGCCTCCCCGTTTGTGTTGTACCAGGTTTGGCTGTTCATCGCGCCGGGACTGTACCGTCACGAAAAGCGCTACGTCCTGCCTTTCATGTTCTCGACCGTCGGGCTGTTTCTCAGCGGCGGATTCTTTGGCTACAAGATGGTTTTCCCTAAGGCGCTGACGTTCCTTATCAGTTATGGGAAGCAGTTTACACCTATGATTACCGTCACCGAATACACCACCTTGTTCCTGACGATCATCCTGGGTCTGGGCGTCATTTTCGAGATGCCCATCCTCATCTTTTTCCTGGCGCTGATGGGCATCGTGAGCGCAAAGTGGCTGTGGCGTAATTTGCGCTATTCCATCCTGATTATTTTTATTATCGCGGCGGTGCTGACGCCTACGACTGACATCCTGAATATGTGCATCTTTGCCGCGCCCATGATCGCCCTCTACGTCTTGAGCATAGGAATCGCCTGGCTGGTGCATCCGGTGCAGCGAAGAAAGCGTGCGCAGAAGCAGACATGAGACTCCATGGCACGTTGTCTTTGAGCATAGCCCTGGCGCTCTGCTGTAGCGCGTGCGCGCAGCCTTCTCCCAAAGCAGCCCCGACCGGATCGAAGCCATCTGCGGCCGCCCCCAGGGCGAAGCGCCAAAGAGCCCGAGTTCAAAAAGCGTAGTTCCAAAAAGCGATTTGCGAGTCAATGCGGCGCGTGCCATGCAATATACCCGCGAAATTGTAGGCATCGGACCGCGTCCCATTGGCAGCCGCGGACACGCGCGCCTGGAAGCTTACCTGCGTCTCCACCTGAAACAAACTGCAGCCAATATCGTAGAAGACGCCTTCACCGCACAAACCCCTGCCGGCTCCTTTGCCATGCGGAACTTCATTGCCCAGTACCCTGGCACCAAGGACGGCGTTATCGTGATCGCCTCGCACTATGACACCGTGCTGCCCATTAAGAACTTTGTCGGCGCCAACGATGGCGGCTCCAGCACAGGATTGTTGCTGGAACTGGGCAATCAACTTCACGGCCAGGGAAAATTGCCGGATTACAGCGTCTGGCTGGTCTTTCTGGATGGCGAAGAGGCGGTCAAAGAATGGACTGATACCGACAGCGTTTACGGCAGCCGCCATCTGGCGGAAAAGTGGAAATCCGATGGGACCACGGGCAAGATCAAAGCGTTCCTGCTCGCCGATATGATTGGGGACGCCGACCTAGATATCCTACGCGATGAGAATTCCACACCCTGGCTGGAAGACCTGGTGCTGCAGGCAGCCGGCAATCTTGGAGTGCAATCCCATTTTTTTGCCAACACCACCGCCATCGGTGATGACCACGTTCCATTTGCCAAGGCGGGAGTTCCCGTGGCTGACCTGATTGATTTCACCTACGGCTACAACAACGTCTTCTGGCACACGCCGGAAGACACCCTCGACAAGCTCAGCCCCAGAAGCCTGGAGATTACCGGCAACGTTCTGTTAGAAACCAAACGGCTATTGGACCAAAAGTAAAAAGTAGTAGAAGTAGCTCTTAGCTTTGGCATCAATATACTTGATTCAGCTATGGCGAATCCCGTTATTGTTTTGGATTACGACCCCAACTGGCCCGAACTCTTTCGGTCCCTTCGCAAACGAATCGCCGATGCACTCGGTAACATGGCGGCGGCCATTGAGCACGTTGGCAGCACAGCCGTTCCTGATCTGCCAGCAAAGCCTATCATCGACATCGATGTGCTTTTGGCATCCGAAACGATGCTTCCCACCGCCGTCGAGCGCCTCGCGAGCTTGGGTTATATCCATCAGGGAAATCTGGGCATCGCCGAACGCGAG
>QIAW01000519.1:0-3612 GCA_003225655.1 Acidobacteriota bacterium | reverse complement strand
CAAGGGTGAGTTTGTGACGGAACTGACCAATCGCGCCATCGCTACTCAGAAAAAGTGATCCACTGAACCAAGTATATTATTGCCTTAGCTTTTGGCTTTTTTGGGCACAAGTATCCTCGTCTGCAGATATATATATCTGGAACCGCGATTCTTGTGTGGCACAGCGCGGCCAGCCGCAAGGGAAGAGCGGCGCTCTATAAAGCATCCACCAACCATGTTCCTATCCCCCTGTCATGTTGAGCGCAGCGCCGCGATTCCATGGGCGCCCAAGAGAACCTGAAGCGCGGAGTCGAAACACCCCGAGGATGTGTCCAGCATCCATGCCGCTTCCGGGAATTCGCTCGATGCCGCCGCGGGCGAATCCGCCTGTCCTGCGCAACAGCTTCCACGACTCATTTTTCAGTATCGGGTGAAACACGAGCTGCTGGAAACCGAATCTCTAGGGGTAGAATCTGGACGAGAGCAGGAGCCGCTGGCTGCCGTGTCCGGGACAAACCATGGGGAGAATTCCCTGCATCGACATTTCCTGCGTAAGCATGCTCGGGGTGTTTCGACTCCGCGCCTGTCAGCATCATGGCGGTAGGATTTCTCCAGGCGCTGCGCTCAACATGACAGACGGAAAGGTTAGGTTACCCCTGAAAATCGTCGCGAAAAGCGGCGTCCCCGCTTGTGTAGAGACGTGGCTTGCTGCGTCTCTAGCCATCAGCTAACTAATGGCAACTCTCATTACGCCACCTTCCTGACTTCTTCCCTCTTGCGAACCACGTAGATCTCTCCGTTGCGAACTTCGGTCTGGTAGGTTTCGATCTTTCGCTGGGCAGGACCGGCGACAACGCGGCCGGTCACAACATCGAACTGCGAGCCGTGCCAGGGACACTGCACCATGCAGCCGACCAGAGCCCCGTCAGAGAGCGGTCCGCCCTTGTGCGTGCAATGGTCGGAGAAGGCAAACATTCCCTCGCGGCAGCGGGCCAGCACGATGCGCTCGCCGCCGATCTTGACCAGCATCATCTGGCCGTCTGCCAACTCACTGAGGTTGGCAACCGGCTTTTGCCAGCTTTCCACTGAGCGTTCTTTAAACTGGCCGGCGCCAGCATAGTGGTGATCAACGCCAATCTGGTTGCGATAGACGAGGGTGCCGCCCAGCCATCCGGAAATGGCGATTCCTACAACACCAATGGCCGAGAGGAACAACGATAGATTGTCCGGCATCACTGCCGAACCACCGCGGTAAGAAGCGATGGCGATAAACAGCAGCAGCGCCGCGGAGTTGAGCAGGCCGTGGATGTATCCTCGCTGGCGCGCGCTCGAGGCCGGCGGCACGGCGAAGAAGAGGTCTATCACGCCGGGAATTGCCGCCAGAGCTGCCATTACGCATCCGGCGACAATGCAATAAAAGCCGGCCGCCCACATCAGACCATTTCCAGTCATGCGACCGATAACATCAAAGACAAAGCTGAATACCCACAATCCGATGGGAAAAGCCACCAACATGGGGTGCAAGGGATGTGACTTGAAGCTGGCGCGAGAACGCATAGGCTACTCCTTCTATTAAAGACAGTTGCCAGTAGCCAATCGCCGGTTGCCAGTCTACTTCTCAGTTCTCAGTCCTCAGTCCTCAGTTCTCAGCAGCAGGAGCTCAGCCCGGCTGCTCGGGATCACACATGCTCGAGCAGTCGGCTCAGGGCTCGAGGAGAATGCCATCAAGGTATTACCGCTGTGGCGTTTCGAACCAGCCCGTACACAGGAAAAAACGATCGCAGTTCAAGTAAATCTCGATGTGAGCTTTCACCTGTATTGACAGTACTGCCGCTCAATATGGCCCAATAACCCCGCCGATATTGCGCGAGGGGGGCTGCGACGCAGCCGATTTTCCGGCGTCTCTTGCGGCGGACTCGGCGATTACGTCTATGTATTTCAGGCCGGAGCCGGTGTTGAAAAGCACGGTCACATCGTTTTCGCCGAGGAAATTGCTGGCGCGGAGCCTCTGATAAGCCACCAGGGACGCCGCGCCTTCAGGCGCGGCAAAGATGCCTTCCATCTGCGCCCAGTGACGGACGGCGGCGAAAATATCACTGTCGCAGACCGCGACCGCCGTTCCTTTGGACTGCTTCAATATGTCGAGAATGATGTAGTCACCGTAAGGCTTAGGAACACGCAATCCGGCAGCCAGGGTTTGGGCGTTGGGCCAGGCTTCGGCAGCGGACTTATGCTCATCGAATGCTTTAATAACAGGCGCGCAACCACTTGATTGCACAACGATCATCTTAGGTCGTTTTGATGCTATCCAACCCAGCGACTCCATCTCTTCAAACGCCTTCCACATGCCAATCAGTCCCACGCCTCCACCCGTGGGATAGATGATGGCATCAGGCAGCTTCCAGTTGAGCTGCTCGGCAACTTCATATCCCATGGTTTTTTTGCCTTCGACCCGGAAAGGCTCCTTGAGGGTAGAGATGTCGAACCATCCCTCGGCCTGTTTACGCTCGCCCATCATGCGGGCACAGTCGCTGATGAGTCCATCTACCAGAGTAACTTTGGCGCCGTAGGACTGGCATTCAACCAGGTTGGCGCGGGGGACATCTTTCGGCATAAAGATGTGCGCTTCTATGCCTGCTGCGGCCGCATACGCTGCCAAAGCGCTGGCGGCGTTTCCGGCAGAAGGAACTGCAACCTTCTTGATCCCGTAGGCTTTGGCCATGGTTACAGCTACGCACAAGCCGCGGGCTTTGAAGCTGCCGGTAGGATTTAATCCTTCATCTTTTACATAAACATTCTTGTATTCATGGCTGGCCAGCATAGGGGTAAAGCCCTCGCCCAAACTTACTGGCGGGACATCAGGCAAGACCTCGGCATAACGCCACAGATCGCTTCGCCGCCCCGCCAGGCTGGCAGGAGTAACCTTCCCTTTCAAGGCTGCCAGGTCATAACGGGCGTAGAGTACTCCGCCATCTTTGGGACACACGGTCGCCGGTTTATCTGGAGCAAGCTTCTCACCGCACTTTGAGCATTCGAAGAAGGTGATTTTGGACATGAGGAATTTAACCACAAAGAAGACAAAAGGGACACGAAGAGGACACCGCAAAGGGCGAGGGGCACTACGTCAAGACGCGGGAAGCTGCCTGAGCAAGACCTCGGCGCGACGGAACCAGGGACGCTCGCGGCGTTTCAGATAACGCGGCAAGGTGGCCTTCTTGTTCAGAATTTTGCCGGCCATCTCGCGCGCTTCCCGGGTCTTACCCTGTTGCTTGAGCAGGTTGGCGTAATTGTACTGCGTCTCAGAGAGCGTGGAGCCCTCGATGACCTGCTCAAACAGACGCGCGGCTTTTTCCTTCTCTCCCAGTTGCGCGTAGGCGTGGGCCAGCAGTCCCGGAGCGCGGGAGTAGTCATACTTGGGATCAAACGAGAGGACGCGTTCCAAATCCGCCCTCGCCGCCGGATAATCTCCTAACTGCAATTCGCACAGCGCCCGTCCATAGAACGGACTGGGCATGTTGGTGCGCGCGGTAATCGCTTTATCGAAGCACTCGCGTGCGCGCACATAGCTTTTCTCTTCGCTGTAAAGCTCACCCAGCTCTTCGTAGTTGCCGACAGAAGGGTTGTCCAGGATCG
>QIAW01000518.1 GCA_003225655.1 Acidobacteriota bacterium | reverse complement strand
CTTCCGCGAGCGAGCCACCGATCGTGCCTCGATTTCGCACCTGGACGTCGGCAATTCCAGCCGCGCAGTCATGAATAATGGGGATCTTCGCAGCCATCGGTGAAGCTTCAATTTCAGAGTGGCGAGTCAGCGCACCAAAACGCAGCCTGCCGTCTTCTTCCTTGATGTAGGACATTCCTGGAATAAAGTTCAAATCCACCAGATGGCTGGGATTTGCGAAGCGCAGCTTCAGCAGGGGTATGAGGCTCTGTCCACCCGCCAGCACCTTGGCATCCTCGCCAAATTCGGAGAGCATGGCTGCCGCTTCCTGCAAGGATCGGGCGCGATGATAGTGAAAAGCTCCGGGAGACATGAGTTTGTTATCAGCTGGTCGTCAGTATCATGCCCGTGGCAGCAATCATGCGCTTTGCCGCATAAGCCCCACCGCTGTCGCCGCCATTGCGAGAATCACCAGTCCCGATCCTGCAATTGCAAGCGTCGATGCAAGCGACACAGCACGCGTAGTCTGTAAAATCACTCCCAGCGGAAACAGCACCGACCCCGCCAGCATCGCCAGCGCAATCACGAGGCGAACGCGTTCGCCGAAGACCACTTCGTCAAAGACCACGCCTAGAACGATCATCAACATCGCCAAGCCGATCCAGTGGGAGTGCACATCGACCTTTCGCACATAGTTGTACTTGGTTTGTCGATAGGTGCTGAGAGCGTCTTCCGATTTCTCCGAATCCCGATCGGCAGCCTCTACGAACGCTGTTGCCAATGAGCCGCCTATTTTGTCGAGGGCCTGATGCTCAGCAAAGATCGCATAGTACAAGCCATATAGCATTCCAAACAATGCCAAAGCAATTCCACCGAAAATCAGAATTCTGTCAGCAGTGCGCATTAGATGACTCCGCTTTCGGCATCCAAACGGCCTGCATAGCGCAGCACACCGCATAGCATTCCGATTAGCGCGACCACCACCATCAGCCCACCCATATCTGCAATACCGCCGGCAATCAGTCCGAACTTCAGCTCAAGCAGCACAAAAATGGGCAAGGTCAGCGATCCTGCCAATAACACCATCACCCATCGCCGTCTCCAAGTCTGAGTGAGAAACACGAAAGGCTGAACAAATGACAGCAGAATCGCCAACAATCCAAACTCGATGACGTGTGAGTGTGCGGCAATATCTACTGCCTTCTCCGCCTGCAACATGCCATAAGCCTGAACCGAATAGGCAGTGTCGTGGCTCGCGGATTGGTTCAGGAGATCTTTCAAGATCACCATTTCCCTGTTTTCATGCTCATACAGACTGACGCCCGCGTACCAGGCACCATGGAGAAAGCCCAATAATACAAGTACCGTCCCGCCAGAAAGGAGCATCCGGCGTTCCCAGCTACGAACCCCAAATCTGACCGATCAGCACAATGATCAACATCGCACCCGCAGAGTCGGCCAAAATGCTGGCCCATCCAATTACCGGAATTGGACTATGAGCCAAGCCCACATAGTGGATAAGAAAAATTCCGACTGGCAGCACCCCCCCGCCGATCAGAAATAGCTTTGCCAGCAACTTTTTGCTAGCTGCGGAAAGGGCCAGGTACGGTTGGATGAGAGCCAGCAACAAGGCAAGATAGCCAGCGTCAACCATATGGACGTGCGTGTCGACCTTGGTGCCGCGATCTTCCAGCAAATCTCCTATCTGCGCAAATGCTTTCTTTGCGGCAGAGGGATCTTGTGCCGCAACGGCTTCCGCGGCCGCAAGTAAGGCTTGACCGGTTTGTCCTCCGTTTTGATGCAAGAGAAATACAGCAAAGATTTCCCCAAAGAACATGCCCACGGCAATGAGCGCAATGCCTCCAAATACGAACAATCGACGCGCTCCCATGGTGGAGAACGTGCCTGCAACATTGGCGGGAATTGTG
>QIAW01000521.1 GCA_003225655.1 Acidobacteriota bacterium | reverse complement strand
CGTTGCGCTCGGCCGGGGCTTGACGGCCCCTCATTTTCGTTGGGTTCCATTCGATGATGCACTGCTGCTTCCCCTGAACAACTCACTTTTGGCGGCGGAAACTCCCGACCGCAAGTTTTTTTATGGCCGCGAAGAAATGCTGCTGAAGCGTTACGCAAAAGATTTGAACGCTGCTGCCACGCCAGCAACTCTGGAGCAGTACTTGTCGCAAGTAGTGACTCCGACGCTGGAGCGGCAAAAGAAAGCAGGGGCGGTCGCGATCAAGTTCGAGGCCGCTTATCTGCGCAGCCTCGATTTTGAACCGGCCGCGCTGGAGGATGCTGCGCGCGTTTACTCGAAATTCATCGCCGGGGGCATCCCGCCTAAAGCCGATTACTTTCGCCTGCAGGACTACGTCTTTCGCTACATCGCCCGGGAAGCCGGACAGCTCGCTTTGCCGGTTCACATTCATAGCGGAGTCGGATGTGGTGGGTACTTTAAGCTGCGCGATGCCGATCCTGCGCTGCTCGAATCTGTCTTCGACGACGTGGGCCTGCGCAAAACCAACTTTGTTCTGCTGCATGGCGGCTCGGGGCCCTTCACCAAAGAGACAGCTTTTCTGCTGATGAAACCCAACGTCTATGCCGATTATTCCGAGCAAACATGGCTGCTTTCCACCCGCAGGCTGAGCGACGTGGTGCGCGACTTTTTGGAGTGGTATCCGGAAAAGACCCTGTTTGGCACCGATCTTTTTCCCGGCGCCGGCGAGCTCGACTGGGAAGAGGTGGGATGGATGACCTCACAAAACGCGCGTGAAGCTTTAGCCATTGCCCTCACTGGCATGATCAATGACGGCGAAATTACGCGTCCACGGGCGTTGGAACTGGCGCGCATGGTGCTGCGTGAAAACGCCCAGAAGCTGTATGGTTGGGAGGTTCGAGAGCAAGGAAACAACCTGCGATGAAAGCGCAGGCGGCGTGGCAGCACTAAGCTGTTGTCTTGCTGGTCTTGGCTTTGTCCAGTGCTTTCTGCAGGGCCCGCGCGCACCCCGTGAGAATCACCATGAGGTCGGTCTGGCCTTGTTCTTTGGCGGCGGCAGCTTCTTTCTGCAGTGTTGCCTCTTCTGACTGGGCCAGTTCGCAGGCTGCGGTCAAGTCGATGGTGGCCGGTTTGTCCAAGGCGGTAAGCAGCAAAGCCCGTACCGCAACTGCATGAATCAGGGAACTCATTTCTGCGGAAGGCTGCCGGAATGCGCCTACCTCTTCGGCTGAGAGCATCAGCCGCACGTCGTTCAACTTGATAGCGGTGGCGACCTGCCCGTCTCGGGCTGATTTCAATCCGGCTGCGATCTTTTCGATGTAGCCTGCCACCTGGTCTGAGAGCATTGACCCGCCTTCGCTGTGAGCGGAGGTTCCATTTGCCGCCGCTCCGGCAGGTTCGTTCTGCCGATCAGTCTTGTTTGCCAGTTCTTCCAGCCGTTGCTTAACGCAAGCCTGCACGCGGATGACATCTGTGAACCAATAATTCTTCGAGTATTTTCCCGGGAAAAACTGCTTCCATTTCTCGCCGATCTTTCGAATCGAGGCCAGCGATTCGTGCCTCGATCGTTCCGCGCTGCTGCAATCGATGCTTTTGATGCCCGCGCTCTCCAGGCTCTTGAGGTCGTCTTCAAGGGACAGCAGGTCCTCGCGGACAAGGCGAATCGAGCCCAACCGCACCAGGAAGCTGAAGCGCGTGAAGGCGACCAGGGCCGTGGGATCAAAAGGTTTTTCCCGGCCCGCGACTTTCAGTGCGCGTCCCCGTTCCAGGATCATGTGGTCCATGAAGTCGCCCAGGCTTTGGCACTGGTTCAGGTTGCGAATGCATTCTTCCAGGCCCGCGATTTCTTTGGGCTGGCTGGCCCCTCCAAGGATCGGTCGTAAGACTTCCGCAGCCTGCTCGAGACTGAGCTCGCGTGCCGATACCTTTGTGGGCAGGCATTGTGCAAGATATTGCACCAGAAGGAAATCAATTTTGTCGCGGTCCGATTCGTTTTTCGGCTCCTTGCCCAAGTGCCGCGCCAGGATGGCATGCAAGACCTCTTCGTCAAGGGTCGTCTGGCTCAGCAGTTCCCGGAGGTGATGCACTTCGATGCGCTGGTCCGCGTCGCGGAACCACTGTTCGGCGCGCACCAGTCCCGCGTTATCGCTTTGCGAGGTTTTTGACTCCAGATCGCCGCACGGTGAAAGTCCCAGTTCGAAACGTTTCGACAACTCCAGATACACCGGATAAATGGCGCCCGCGCGCTTCCAGTTATTGGAGATTTTCTGCGAGTCAGTGGCTGGCGGCATCTATGCCTCTCGATAATGTCATCGATGGATGACCTCGATACCCGAATCTTAGAGAGAATCCGGCATCAGTATACGATAGTTTCACGCGCCCGCTATGTTCCATTAGGAATCCCGCGCTCAATTGACTGTTACTAAAGTAATCCCGATTCAGGCCGCTTAGATTGTACTTTTCCCGGGAAGGCATTCTCTGATAAATTGCACAACGCTTCCTCTCCGTCGCATTCCTGCTGGAGCAATGCCGGGAGCGAGGCAATGCGGGTTGAAATTGCGGTCATAACCTAATAACGAGGAGAGAGCTACGATGTCAAAGCAATCCGTAAAGTTCATGACTGTTGTAATCATTGTGCTGTGTGCCTGGCATGCTCGCGCGCAGATGTTGCCCAATCCCTATGGTCCGCCCGTATCTGTAGAGAACGCCAAAAAGGCCGCAGCGGGAGCGCTGGCCGAAGCGCGCAAGAATAATTGGAACATGGCCGTGGCCGTAGTTGATCCCAGCGGCAACCTGGTTTACTACGAAAAGATGGACAACACGCAATTGGGCAGCGCTCATGTCTCCATCGACAAAGCCCGCTCCTCGGCGCTCTTCAAGCGCCCCACCAAGGCCTTCCAGGATGCCCTGGCCGCGGGCGGATCAGGTTTGCGCATTCTGGGGGTTGAAGGCGCGGTGCCGGTTGATGGCGCCTATCCCCTGGTAATGGATGGCAAGATCATCGGCGCCATTGGCGTCTCTGGAGACAGCGCTGACCACGATGGCCAATGCGCCAAGGTGGGAGCCAACACTCTGAAATAGCCGACAACGGAAAGACTCTCCGGTTGAGTCGCCTCGATCCCCTTGGGGTTCAGGCCGGGCCGCTCGACCGGTGGTTTCAGGGGGTACCCCCCTTGCTGCTAGGGGTAGAGCACCTCGACGCATCGTCTGACCCGCTTATTGGCTGGGGGAAATCAACTTACGGGGTGAGCCTAGCTGGAGTGGGAGAAGGCATCAATTTAAGTCGAGAACAAGTTTCAAACACGGCAAGCGCAGTTCCCAAAGCTCCCGCGACCGCTAGGGCTGGCCCAAGCGCCCGAATCCTAGGGCCCGGCGTTTGGCGCCGCTGTGCCGGACTTTGCAAAGCCGCGCGGTAGACAAGTTTTCAAAGAGGGCAAAAACCGGCATTCTTGAATGCCACAATCATGATGACCTGCGATTGCCGGGATTTTGAAGTTTGATATCACAAAGTTTGATATCAAACGTGGGGTCTTCACGCACGAGGACTTTTTCCGCAACCTGTGGAAGCCGTGCCCTTCCGAAAACTAGTTATGAAACAGTTTCTAGTTTTTTGCTGCCGTGGTGCGCTTGCGGACGGGCGGCGCTTCGGCCAATCCGTCGGCCTTAAACATGTGCTTGATGCCGCGGATTGCCTGGCGCGTTCTTTCCTCATTTTCAATGAGGGAAAAGCGTACGTGGTCGTCGCCGTATTCGCCGAAGCCGATCCCCGGACTGACCGCCACCTTGGCATCGGTGAGCAGTTTTTTTGCAAACTCCAACGAGCCTAGTTTCCGGTATTGCTCCGGAATCGGCGCCCACACGAACATCGTTGCCTTGGGTGACTCTACGCGCCAGTTAGCCTGGTTCAGCCCTTGCACCAGCACGTCGCGGCGTTTGCGATAATTTTCACAAATCTGGGTGACGCAATCCTGCGGCCCATCGAGCGCCAGGATGGAAGCCACTTGAATGGGAGTGAACGTTCCGTAGTCAAAATAACTCTTCAGGCGGCTGAGCGCGCTTACCAGTTTGGGATTGCCGGTCATGAAGCCCACGCGCCAGCCCGGCATGTTGTAGCTTTTGGAGAGAGTGAAGAACTCCACGGCAACGTCTTTGGCGTTGGGCACTTCGAGAATCGAGGGTGCGCGGTAGCCATCGAACACGATGTCGGCATAGGCAAGGTCGTGCACGACATACAGCTTATATTCGCGGCACAGGGCAACGACTTTCTCAAAGAATGCCAGGTCGGCGCATTGCGTCGTGGGATTGGAAGGGAAGTTAAGAATCAGGATCTTGGGACGCGGATACATCAGCCGCAGCGCCTGCTCCAGCTCCGCCAGAAAATCGACGCCAGCTTTCAAGGGCACGCTGCGAATATCAGCGCCAGCAATCACCGGCCCATAAACGTGGATGGGGTAACTGGGGTTGGGCACCAGCACCGTATCCCCGCGGTCAAGCGTCGCCAGGCACAGATGGGCGATGCCTTCCTTGGAGCCGATGGTGACAATCGCTTCGCTGTCGGGATTGAGCTCGACCTTGTAGCGCCGCTGGTACCAGTCGCAGATCGCCTTGCGCAGCCGGGGAATCCCCCGCGAGACCGAGTAGCGATGGGTGACCGGGCGCTGCACCGCTTCGATCAGCTTGTCCACGATGGCCTTGGGTGTTGCCCCGTCAGGGTTCCCCATGCCGAAATCAATAATGTCTTCCCCGCGTTTGCGCGCGGCGCTCTTCAGCTCCGTGGTGATGTTGAACACGTAAGGCGGCAGTCGCTTGATTCTTGAGAACTCTTCCATTATTGGTCCCAAAAAGCCTGTTCGGTTTGATAGCTATTCTTATACAAGGGTACAGCGACCGCTACTCGCAGTGTTGCGCAGCGGCATGTATGGAAAACCGCACGTTCAAGAATAGCAGAGGAGAGTGGGATAGGCCGCGCAGGAGCACGCGACGGCGGCCCGTAACTGGAAGTTCCTAAGGACTAAGGCTAAGGACTGAGGACGCTCCTTGTAGCTTGTAGCCGCATTTCGGGTGTATGCTGGGGACGCACAAAAACGGTCCTCATAACAGCGGAGGTCTTCCGTGAAACAAACCTTCTCCATCGCCATCGGTGGCGCGGCCGGTCAGGGCGTTGCCACCCCCGGTGACATTGCATTTGAACGCCTATAACGCCTATCAATCCATCATTCGTGGCGGCCACACGTTTCTAACCATTCGCACCGGCCCAGAAAAAGTCACGAATATGGGGGACCGCATTGACCTGCTCATTCCCCTGAATCAGGACACCATGGACCGCCACCTCGGCCTGCTCAGCTCGGGCGCCGCCTGCATCTTCAATGAAGAGGCCATCAAGCCGGGTGCGCCCGCCGCCGGCGTGCAGCTTTGTCCGCTTCCGGTTTCGAAACTCGCGGATATCACCCGCAACAAGGTCGCCCAGAACACGCTCGCGCTGGGCGCGGCGCTCAGCATGATGGGCGTTGGCTTCCAGGCGCTGGAGAGCGTTCTCGCCGAGCAGTTCAAAAAGAAAGGCGAGGCCGTGATATCGGAAAACGTCAGCGTGGCCCGCGCCGGCTACGATTACGCCGCCAAGAACTTCAAGCCCTTTGCCCGCCCGCTTCCCATGACGGAAACCAAGTACGCTGTGCTCAGCGGCAACACCGCCACCTTCGACCGGCGTCCTCCACTGGATGGCCGCCAACGGACGCAAGGCCGGCATCATGGTGCGCCAGGTCGAAGATGAGATCGGCGTGGTCAACATGGCCATCGGAGCCGCGCATGCCGGACTCCGCGCCATGTGCGCTACATCAGGCGGCGGATTCGCTCTCATGAGCGAAGGTCTGGGCATGTCTGCCATGATGGAAACGCCGGTGGTGGTCATCAACTGCCAGCGCGCCGGCCCCTCGACCGGGGTCCCCACTAAGACCGAACAAGGTGACCTGTGGCAGATGCTGGGCGCGGCCTTTGGAGATTATCCTCGGGTCATTGCTGCTCCGCTCGACATTGGTGATTGCTTCACCCTGATTCCCGAAATCTTCAATATTGCCGATCGCTTCCAGTGTCCCGGCCTGGTGCTCTGCGACCTGTTGCTGTCAGAAGGCCGTCTCAGCGTCGATCCCAAGGAGCTCGACTTCAATCCCAAGATCGATCGCGGCGAGCTCATCACCAGCGCCAACGGCAATGGCAGCAGTAACGGCAACGGCAGCGAAGCTGGATCGGCTTACAAGCGCTACCTGATTACTCCCAGCGGCGTTTCCCCGCGCGCCGTTCCCGGCGTGCCCGGCCACACCCACACCGCCGCCACCGACGAGCACGATGAAGATGGCGTACTCATCAGCGACGAGTACACCAACCCCATCAAGCGCCGCGCCATGATGGAAAAGCGCATGCGCAAGATGGAAGGCATTACGGCTGCGGCGCCGCCGCCCACGCTGCAGGGACCGGCCAGCGCCGACGTCACGCTCATCGGCTGGGGCTCAACCCAGGGCGTGATCGAAGAAGCCTGCGAGCTGCTGCGCGAGCAGGGCGTCTCTGCCAGTCATCTACAGATACGCTGGCTGGTCCCGCTGCATGGCGATGCCATTGTTGACATCCTGAGCGGCGCCAAGCGCACCATCATCATTGAGAACAATTACAGCGGCCAGTTCGCGCGTTACCTGCGCAGCGAAACCAGCTTTGTTCCGAGTGGCCACATCCGCAAATACGATGGCGAACCCTTCATGCCCCACCACATTGTCGAGGCGGTGAAGGAACAACTGAAAGGCAAGACCGATCTTTCCATCCCGATGCACGAAATCATGGTGTAAGGGACTATGGTGTAGAGAACCAAGGAGAAGAACAAATGGCGACCGGCGTAGCAACTCCCAAACCATTAACCATGGCCGACATGAAGGGCAAGGTTGATCCTGACTGGTGTCCCGGATGCGGCGATTTCGGCGTGCTGGCCGCGGTGCAGAAAGCCCTGGTCGAGCTGCAGATCCCCAACCACGAGGTCTGCACCATCAGCGGCATCGGATGCTCCTCCAACTTCCCCGGCTACATCAATACCTACGGCATGCACACGCTGCACGGACGCTCGCTCGCCGTGGCCACCGGCGTCAAGCTCGCCAACCACGGTCTTACCGTCCTCGTCACGGGCGGCGACGGAGATGGCTTCGGTATCGGCGGCAACCATTTCACCCACACCATGCGCCGCAACGTCGACCTTTTATACATCGTCATGGATAACCAGATCTACGGCCTCACCACCGGCCAGACCTCGC
>QIAW01000517.1:8005-9230 GCA_003225655.1 Acidobacteriota bacterium | reverse complement strand
AGGGTAAGGCCGACCCCGCGCGCGGAATCCGCGAATTTGTTGTAGGGAGCGGGGGAAAGAACAGCCATCGCTCCTTTGGCACACCAAAACCGAATAGTGAAATCAGGAATGCCGATACGTTTGGAGTGTTGAAGCTGACCTTGCATGCAAAGAGCTACGATTGGGAGTTTGTTCCCGAAGAAGGCAAGACGTTCCAAGATTCGGGAAGCGGAACGTGCCACTAAAGCCGGAAATCCCATGTGGTCCAATTTAAGCCGAGGAAGTACGATTTGGAAGCGCGATGTACACCGAACTTCATAAATCGTACTTCGTCAATCGTACTTCGTAATTACTCGGCAAACGTGCCCACGAAGGCGCTGCGCTTGTCGTGTAGTTCCCAATCTACGCCGAGATCGGGACCGTGATATTCATCGGTCAAGGCCACGGCGGGCATGGAATGCGCCAGCTTGGTGAGCGGCGGATAATACGTGGTCTCGTTGCCGCAGGTGTGGTCCTTTTCGTTAATAGGACGAGTCTGGATCGCGGCAAAGCTCCCGGCGCGCAGGGTTGCACGGCCGTGGTCTTGCGGGTTGTGCAACACCTGCATATCAATAGCAGTGGGAATCACCTGGCTCACGTGGGCCAGCAGATCGCCACCCATGTGTTTGGCAAAGCTCACCAAAGCATCGCGCTGAGCAGGCGCGGCCTTTTCATCGACCAGGATCACCGACTTGGCTGGATATGGACTACCGAAGGGATCGCCCAGCGTGGCCTGAGCTTTAACGGAAGCCATCACGGTGAGTCCATCGAGCTTCTGTCCATCCCAGTTTCCATTCTGCACATGCCAGGCGAGTGTCGCCTCATCGCCGACCAAGCCTACTTCGCCGTTAGCAAAACACTGGGCCACGTAAACATCGGCGCTGCGGCTCTCAATGTAATCACCAGTAATCTGCTGGGCAGGGCTGGCAGCAACCAAGGCCAGTAAAGATAATCCGATCAGTGCAATTCCTATTCTGCGCATAAACCTATGCTCCTGCAAACTTTTCAATCTTTTGAGATTCATAGAATCCTAGTTTGGATTCTTGAATTCAAAGCAAATCTCTCAGCTCTTAGTTTAACTCCCAAAAGGCGTCGCCCTTACAGGGCTTGCTCCACTTTCCACTCCTACCCAGCGCTGAATGAAGCGCTGAGGCTATAATATGCCGCCCCTTTGGGACTGTGTTGAAGTTATCCTAAACTCGTCTTT
>QIAW01000517.1:0-7905 GCA_003225655.1 Acidobacteriota bacterium | reverse complement strand
TACACTCCTTTTAGCCGTTGTGCTCGTCTTTGCACTCGCCGGTGCCGTGGCACTCGCGGTTTTTTGCGCAGCAATTGCCCGGTTCGGCCAGTTTGCCGTCAGGCCCAATACAAGTCTGCGTGTGCACACACCAGAAGAGACCATCATTGCAAGCAGGCACGCTGGGGTCACGTTCGGCCAGGATGTATAGCCCTTTCCAACGCAGCGATGGACAGAGATCAGGATGATGAATGTTAAAACGTTCGGATTCGCTGATCATGCTTGCTCTCCTTTCGCGGCCCGAAGAATGGCCCGCTTTACGGCGACATGCGCCATCTTGATTTTCTGTTTGTTGCGGCCGAGGCTTTTGGCATTTTTAACGGCGGCCGCTCCGGCAGCATCAGCGGTAGCTTCTGTCACAGCCTTTCCCACTAACGCCTGACTTGCTTCCTCAGAGAGCCAGGGAATGGGAGCCACGTGGCTCATCACCACCCGGGCTGAATGCACCTTGTCGCCCTCTTGTTGTAGTACGACCGAAGCGGTCACGTAGGGCCAATCAAACGCCTCTTTCTGGCGCACTTCATAATGCGCGGCACGTACGTTTGCTGCAGGAGGCGGCACTACGATTTCCGTCACAATTTCATTGGGCTGGAGGTCGTGTTCTCGTTCTCCTTCGGCCTTGGGGATCACGAAGAATTTTTCCAGCGGCAGTTCACGCGGGCCTTTAGGCCCAAACAATCGGATGCGTGCGCCGTAGGCGATCAGAGCAGGAGCAACGGTGGAAGGACCGACAAAATACGCCGGTCCATCATTGCCTAGAATTGCGTGATACCGGTTGTCACCCTGCAGAACGAGCGATTTTCCTTCACTGTCTTTTGCCAACAATCCCAGACCATTACGGAAATACCAGCAGCGCGGGCGCTGGCACATGTTGCCGCCGATGGTGGCCATGTTGCGGACCTGCGGACTGGCGGCATCACTGGCTGCGGCAGCCAGCATGGGGCAATGTTTGCTCGCGAGCGGGTCTTCAGAGAGTTCCGTGAGGGTAACCAGCGCGCCAATTCGCAGTCCGGCTTTTGCGTCAAAGGTCGTTCCATGCAGCTCTTTCAAATCTATGATGTTGATGAGGCGCTTGGGACGAACAATGTCATCCTTCATGAGCGCCAGCAGGTCGGTGCCGCCGGCCAATACTTCAGCATCTCCCCAGTGCTTTCCCAACAACTCGACTACCTGCTGCTTCTGCTTTGGACTGGCGTATTCAAAGGCCCTCATGCGCGTCCTCCTGCTGCGTTCTCGAGCGCTTCCAGCACACGGTCAGGGGTCAGCGGCAGCATGGGCACGCGCACTCCAATGGCATTGGCAACCGCATTGGAAATTGCCGCGCCAGGGGAAACCGTAGGCGGCTCACCCAACCCGATAACGCCGCGCTCGTCATAACCCGGCCCGGTCATCATGTGGACTACCAACTCACCGACGTCACCTAGGCCGGCCAGTCGGTATGAATCCATGTGCGGATTCAGCATGATGCCGGTGGCCTGGTCCATCACTTTTTCTTCGTAGAGCGCGTAGCTGACGCCCATGATCAAAGCCCCCAGGCACTGGCTTTCGGCCGTCTTGGGATTGACGACTAGACCGCAATCCTGCACGCAGACCATTTTGTTGATCTTGACCACGCCGGTCTCAACGTCAACAGAGACATCGGCCATCTGCACTCCGCCTACGCCGCTGTTGGTCAACTCGCCCTCGCCAGGATTCTTGCCGCGCACGGTCACTGCGTGCGGTCCCAATTTGGAACAAGCCTCACGCCAACTGAGACTGCGGCTGGTATCTTTGGCCACACGAACGCTTCCGCCAACAGCCTCAAGATCAGCGGGTTGCGCGTTGAGCGCAGGCGCGACCGTGGCAAAGAGTTGGTCACGGGCATCAACTGCGGCGCGGAAGGTGGAAGAACTCACGCCGCCAATGGTGCTGCTGCCTCCGGAGGCTCCGTCGGGAGGATAGGAGTTGTCTCCGATGAGCAGCTTGATGCCTTCCATGGGAATTCCGAGAGTATCTGCTGCAACCATCAGAATTGCGGTGCGGGTGCCGGTGCCGATATCCTGCGTTCCTATTTTGATCTCAACCGAGCCGTCGGGAAAGATGGTCAGATCGCACTGGCTGTTGTGGCCGCGTCCGCCCCAGGTATGGAGGGAAAGCCCAAGACCGCGTTTAACTGGACCAGGGGTCTTGTCGCCTCGAGGATGCCAGCGGCTGCTCCATCCCATCAGTTCATCCGCGACCTGAAATTCTTCCAGATAGATTTTCTCCCTGGGTTTGGCCAGGGCGATGTTCTTGCGGTACAACTCCAGGGGATTGATGTTGAGCTTGGCGGCGAGATCATCAAGCGCAGACATGGTGATCAGGCACGCCTGAGGATGGTTCGGTGCGCGCCAGGCGCGGGCCGGGCCGATATTGTTGACCACAGCCGTATGCTGCTTCACCTGGTGGGGAATGTTCAGGACGTAGGGCAGCGGCGGAGAACCGCCTCCGCCAACGCCGCCGGAGCCCCAGGAGTAAGACTCCCATGCCACCAGCGTGCCATCTTTCTTTGCCCCTATCTTCACGCGGGCATAAGCGGAAGGACGACAGCCAGCGACCTTCAGCTCGGAGTCGCGCTCCAGCATGATTTTTACCGGCTTGCCTCCCGCCTTCTTTGAAAGTTGAGCCGCCGCCACGCCCCAACGATCAAGGCCGAGCTTGCTTCCGAAGCCGCCGCCCACATGGTCCTGATGCACGTGAATATTCGCGGCCGGCATGCCGAGCGCCCTGCCCAATTGCTCGGCCAAGCCGGGCACATTTTGCGTGGAAAAATGGGCGAGAATATTTTTGTCGTCGGTCCACTCTGCAATGCCACCATGGGTTTCCAGGCAACAATGGGTAATCACCGGCTGCCCATAGGTACCCTCAGAGACGATCTCGGCTTCCTGAAAACCTTTCTCTGCATCGCCCTGCGTCTGCTTCCCGGTCACCTTGTACCACGAGCTATCGGACGTTTCAGACGAAGTTTTTACCTCGGCCTTTTGCAAGGCTTGAAGAATTTCTTCTTTGATGTGCTGCTCCCGCCATTGCCCCAGCAGCTCCGGGGTAGCCTGAAAACTGATTCCACGATTCTGGATCTGCTGAATTACCTGATTATCAGAAGCGTCGGTATCGATAAGCGCGAGCAAATCCGTCTTGCTCAGCGGACCACGCGAGTCTGTGCCCGATTTGGGTTCCTGGGCGTCCACCACCAAATGAGGAAGCCGTTCATATTCCACTTTGATGGCGCGGACCGCGTCCTCGGCGGTGCACTCGTCTACTGCGGCGACGGCGACAACATCGTCACCTGCCCAAAAAACTTCTTTGCCGGGACCTTGCACGACGTGGACTGCTTTTACTCCGGGCATCTTCTCGGCCGCGCTGGTATCAATGCTGACCACGCGCGCGTGGGCATAAGGAGAGCGCAGAACTTTGCCGTAGAGCATTCCCGGACGAACAATGTCATAGGTGTATTTCGCGCGACCGGAGGACTTCAAAGGTCCATCCACGCGCGATATGCGCTTCCCAATGAAAGTGCGTTTCCCAGCTTCTGGCCACGTATACTCAGGCATTATTCAGCTCCACATTCTGATCTGGCTTCACATTCTGATCTGGCTTGAAGATATGACTCTCACCGGCACTAGATTTCCTTTGACTTACGCTTTTCCGAGTTGTGAAACAACTTTGCGGATTCCGTCATAGGTCTCGCAACGGCAGAAATTCCCTCCGAGGCCGCGATGGACCTGCTCCGGCGTTGGATGAGGATGTTTATCGAGAAAAGCCTTGGTGGCAACCACGAATCCGGGGGTGCAGAAACCGCACTGCTGGGCGTCGTTTTCCACAAAGGCAGCCTGCACGGGATGAAGCTGCTCGCCCTGCATCAGGCCCTCGACTGTAACGATGGGCTTGTCTTGCGCCTCGATGGCCAGCACCGAACAGGAGTACACCGCTTTACTATCCATAAGCACGGTACAGGCGCCGCAGGCGCCCCGGTCGCAGACGCGCTTAGGGCCGGTGATTTCAAAATCCTGCCGCAGCGCGTCAAGTAATGTAACCCTGGGCTCGATCTGCGCAGAGTAGTTCTTGCCATTAACGTTAAGAGTGATGGGGGTCTTATCTGGCCCGTGAATTGCCACATCTTCGCCGGCAACTTTGAGGACAGCCGGACCGGCGATCAATGGCATCGAAGCGGCCGCTATGCCAGATATCTTGAGAAACTCTCGCCTTGAGACGCCCGCGCTTCCCTCTTGTTCACGATCACTCATGCATTACCCCCTGATACGTGTGCTCCTCGTCCCGCTGGAGCCCTTCAGAATATCAGATTCATCTCGTTGTCGTTGAGCTCCGTCTCGGCTATCGAGACACGAAAGAAACCGCCGCCAGGCCGCTGTAATGCATCTCATTTCTCAGCAGAAATCTTGAAAGATAAAACTTCGTCATGAGAGCTGAGGTCCCGCCCTGGCGAGCGGAATGGTCGTGTTTTGCCCACAACGCTCTGCCTCGCAGGCAGAGCAAGGGTAGAGCTTGCGGTTTGGAAGCCGACCCCACGTACTCGGGAAGCCGTTGACAAAGTGATGACTTAAGGTGAGCAGGCCAGCCGATTCGTGATACAAATTTCACATTATGAACACTTAGGATTAGCAAGCTTGCAAGCTAATAATGATGAAGAAGCTAAATATTTTCGTTTCCCTTTCCACCAACACCAATGACTTTCAAGTGGAGTTGGCCGAATCTGCGCGAGCGGTCGCGGAGAAGCTGGGAGTCGCCATACAAATCAACTATGCGCAGAATGATCCTATCGCTCAAAGCCAGGAATTGTTGAAGATCATTCAGTCACCCTCCTCCCACCCCGATGCGATTCTCTTTCATCCTTTCGGCAGCACCGCCTTGCCCCAGGTGGCACGGGCTGCGGTCGCAGCGGGTATCGGTGTCGGAATCCTCAACTGGCGGGCCGACTACGTCACGGAGCTTCGCGAGAAGGGTGTCCCAGTCTTTATCTGCAGTTCCAATCACAGAGAAATTGGCCGCCTGCAGGCACAGCAATCCGCGGCTCTATTGCCGGAAGGCGGCACGGTCCTCTACATTCAAGGCCCCTCCGCCAGTCATGGAGCACAGGAACGCGCCATCGGCATGAACGAGCACAAGCCTTTGAATATCCAGACAAAAATCATAAAGTCAGCCGCTTGGACGGAAGAAGGCGGGCATCGAGCGATTGCTTCATGGCTGCGCCTATCCACGGCCCAAACGGAGCCCATTCAAGTGATCGTAGCGCAGAATGATTTGATGGCGATTGGCGCCAGAAAAGCTTTCGGGGAGATCCTAAACGAGGTAGACCGCGACCGATGGCTGAATTTACCTTTTACCGGCGTTGACGGTCTCCCCAAAACAGGACAGGCATGGGTCCGTCAAGGGTTGCTGGCTGCCACAGTGGTTGTTCCGCCAAACGCCGGGCTGGCTCTGGAAGCGATGGCGAGAGCGCTTCGCGGCGGACCACAACCTCCCGAGTGCATCCTCACTGAACCCAAGTCATACCCAGCAATCGAACAATTGAAGGCGCGACGAGCTTCGTGAATGAGCGCAGCGACGAACGGCCGAATTGACTTATGGCTCTATGTTCGGGCCGGCGCTATGCTGGTGATTGCCGCTCGGGTCCACTCACCATCCACTAAGCGCCAGATGCCTCGTGAATTTTCATCTTTCAATTCCAGAGGCAAGTAGTCCTGAGGAGCATCCTGATAACAGAGCGGCCGTACGAAGCGCAGGATGGCGGCTGTGCCCACGGAAGTAAATCTCGAATCAGTGGTCGCAGGATACGGTCCTCCATGATGCATGGCGGGCGCAACCTCCACACCGGTGGGCACGCCCCCGAACAGCAGGCGTCCCGTCTTTTCGCGCAGGATGTCGAGCAATCCGGCATGCTCCTTCAAATCCTGTTCAGTCGCGTGAACAGTAACGGTGAGTTGGCCATCGAGGCTGTGCGCAACCTGCTCTAATTCTTCTCCTGAGCCGCAGGCCACGACCAGGGTAGAGGGCCCAAACTGCTCTTCGCGCAACTCCGCATTTTGCAGGAAAGACTGCGCCTGAGTCGCAAATACCGCTGCTTGCGCCTGAGTCTTGGAGATTCCAGGCGCCGCAGAAGTAGAGGAGACAAGCTGAACATCTCGAGTGCCGCACCTTTTGCTGAATGAGCTGCCATAGCGCGCAGCGATTCCGGCGTAGAGCATAATACCGGGCGCTGTCGCGCCTATAAGGCTGCCCAGAGTTTGCCGGAAGGTATCAAGACTGGCATCGCCCAAACCCACGACCAGCCCTGGCTTGGTACAAAACTGACCCACGCCCAGGGTCACCGACTTTGCCAGGCTCTGCGCCAATTCCGCGCCACGCTCCTTCAAGGCATGAGGAAGCACAAATATCGGATTGATGCTGCCCATCTCTGCAAAAACCGGAATGGGCGAAGGCCTTTGGGCAGCGGCATCAAACAAAGCACGGCCTGCCTGGAGCGAACCGGTGAAGCCGACAGCACGCGTCGAGGGATGACGCACCAGACTGAGGCTCAAATCAGGCTTCGCGCCTTGCACCATGGAAAATATGCCCATCGGCAATCCGCAGTCGCGGACCGCTTTCTGGATCACGCGGGCGGCTAATTCTGATGTGCCGGGATGAGCCGGATGGGCCTTGGCGACCACCGGGTTGCCCGCGGCGAATGCCGAGGCGGTATCGCCCCCGCAAATGGAGAATGCCAGGGGAAAATTACTGGCGCCAAAAACTACGACAGGGCCGATAGGAACCAGCATCCGTCGCAAATCAGGCTTGGGCACAGGGGTGCGACCGGGGTCGGCACGGTCAATCCGCGCATCCACCCAGGAACCCTCGCAGACCAGTGCCGCAAACATGCGGAGCTGGGTTACGGTTCGTCCGCGCTCAGAGAGAAGACGAGCTTCAGGAAGCGCAGTTTCGGCGTGCGCGCGCGCGATCAGCTCCTGCCCCAAGGCTTCAAGTCCGGCGGCAATTGCTTCAAGGAATTTGGCAATCGCTTCGGCGGGCTGGCTGCGATATGCCGCGAATGCTTCTTCCGCCAAATCAAGCGTGCGGGCAGCCTCTGCTTCAGTGGCCTCGTGGAAAACTGGGTCCAACTCTTGTCCCGTTGACGGATTCACCGCCCGAAAAGTTGCCGCACCCGATTTCGCTACGTCTGCGCCGAGAATGTTGCCGCCGTGCAGTTCCATCTGCTTCGCCTGAGCTCCTATCTCACGATGAACAACAGGCAAGTATACTTGAAAGGGTTATTGCATAAGTTAACCGCGCGGCCACGGGATTTTCCGCGAAGTGAGTACTTGGTTAGAATAGCCAGTCAAAATCTTTGCCTCTAATACATCCAATGCGAATTGTCGAAGTGTGTGTTCACTCGATTGCCATTACAGACCCGCCTCTGCGCAGCTCTTACGGCCTGCACGCGCCTTACGCGTTGCGAACAGTCCTGGAACTCAAGAGCGATGACGGAGTTACCGGCATCAGTGAAACCCACGGCGGCGATGCCATCGCGAGCGGATTTGAAGCCTTGAAACCACGTCTCATCGGAGCCGACCCATATCGTCTAGCTGGGTTTCTGTTGCCCATGATCGAGAACGATGCCAAAGGCACGAGTTTCGACCGCTCGCAGACCTATCACGTTCCTGGCGAAAACCCGCTTGACGCTGCCGCCCGCCTCTATTCGGCGCTCGAGATTGCTTCCCTTGACCTGATTGGCAAGTCGGTGGGCAAGCCAGTTTGCGATCTTCTTGGCGGCAGAGTGCGCGACGCGGTTCCCTTTTCCGCGTATCCCTTCTACAAGCATGTCGGCGGCGGGGGCGAAGACGCCGACGCTAGGCC
>QIAW01000516.1:2365-3985 GCA_003225655.1 Acidobacteriota bacterium | reverse complement strand
CGTTCGGATACATGCCACGATCCATCCACGAGCATTCGCCCGGCGCCAGGCCCTCGCCGGCCGGTTTAGTTCCGCGAACGAACGTGAACCCAATGTTTCTTTCACCCGACACAATGCCTATCACTAAGCTCCCGCCTCCACGGCAGACGAGCGGGTAATCCTCTGGCGTCCGCGCTGCACTGCTTCCTGAGAAGAGTGAAACGATCAAGGCCATCATTCCGACGCCAATCAACAATGACAAGAAAATCCTCTTCATGTTTGTTCCTCCTCGTCCACTTTTTGTGGTCAGGTCGGTTGGCTAATGGACTGTATTTGAACTCAATTGAAATTTGCGTCGGTTTGGATTCTCAACCCTTTGAGTCGGTCGCGTCGGCACAATTCACCCGTGCGATCCGGCGCTGGTTACACGCAACACGCTCCGCTGCCGATACACCATGAACCTCCAGGATTTTCTTGAAGAACGAAGCTCCTCGTACCATCTGGTTTCCGGAGGAAGTAATCTTCCCCCTTCCCCCTTGTCCAGACTCTCCCAGTTGTCTTCGACAGGTTGAGAAAGCTCGTCAGGCTCATCGGCGTACATACCGCGATCTACCCAGGAGCACTCACCGGGATCCAACCCCTCACCTGCCGGCTTGATTCCTCTGGTGAATTTGAAGCCAATGGCTCTTATGGTGGGCGTAAACGCTATTTTTAGACTCTCGCTCCCGCGGCAGAGGAGCGGATAACTCCGTGGTGTTTTGAGCTCTTCAAGATGGGACGGCACTCTTGCTGTGGGAGATACATCCATTCCTTTGTTCGGCTGGGCGCTTGTCGCAATCAACTGTCCCTTTCCATTGTTGTATACCTGGAAGGTCCAGTACTTATCCGAAGAATGCAGCTCGTCGTACCACTTGTTTTCTGGAGCAAGTGTTCCTCCCACTTTCAAACTTTTAGAACCCTCTTCGACGTACTGAGAGACTCTGTCCGGTTCGTCGGCGTGCATACCGCGATCCGTCCAGGAGCACTCGCCCGGCGCCAGCGTTATACCTGCGGGTTTGGTTCCTCGTGTGAATACGAAACCTATATTTCTCTCACCCGGCGCAATGCCAATCACCAGGCTCCCTCCTCCGCGACAGGTGAGGGGATAAGTCTCAGCCGGTAATGGAATATGGACCGTGCCGGCCGGTGTAGGGGATGGCGCAGGAGAGTCTTTTTTGAAGCTCTCTGGCTCGCGGCGGACGAGCAGATAACTCGCCGGCGTCTGCGCCGCCTTGCTTCCTGGGAAGATTTGAAGGATCGCTACAACCATTCCGACGCCAATCAGCGCTGATAGAAAAGTCCTCTTCATGCCTGTTCTTCCTCGTCTGCTATTACTTTCGAATCGGTTCTTTGAGCTTTGTCCTTGTGATCTCGCACTCAAGTATTTTCTCGCGTTCGAACGAGGAACCAAGTACACAGAACTAAGTACAAAGCTCAATCCATCAGTACACTGCCAGCTTGCGCGATCTAGCGTTCGGCTAATTTAGAATAGTCGATATCATTTGCCACAAGCTTCAAGTCCCGTGAGTCGGCTATAGCCGTCTGGCGTTCTGCTAACCAGCACGCGAATTTGTTTGGTCCTGAGCTCTGGGAAGGTGAATT
>QIAW01000516.1:0-2146 GCA_003225655.1 Acidobacteriota bacterium | reverse complement strand
GTTGGACCAGCGCCCTGCCAGCCTCCGCCACTCAACCAATTAAGCCCTCGATGCTCGCCATCAATGGCCTTGCTGGGAGCGAAAGAAGCGTTGTAGGTCGTTGAGGCACTGGCGGTCGCGCCGTTGGAGGCCAACGCGTAGTTGGTTCTAAGCGGGATCACGAACTTGTTACGTTCTGATCTCGTCGCCTGCAATTGCCCGCCGGCGTTATACACATCGAACGTCCAGTAACTATCTGAAGAATCAAGATCCCTGGTCCACGCAGCTGCACCTTCGATTGGCTGTGCAACGCGGTGAGGCTCGCCCGCCCTCATACCGCGGTCCACCCAGGAGCACTGGCCAGGAAGCAGTCCCTCTCCAGCCGGTTTAGTTCCGGGAATGAACGTGAAGCCAATCCACCTGAAACCTACGGGTCCGTCCACGTCAGCGACTTTCAAGGTCTCTATCCCGCGGCAGACGAGCGGATAAGTCTGTGGCGGTGTGGATATTTTTCTGGTCGCAAATCTGTAAGTCACGGTCAAGCTGAAATCGCCGTAGTAAGTCTCGCAGGCAGCATTGTCCCTTGGATACAGGCCATATACATACTTCGTATCCTCACCTACGATCACAAAGCCATATCTGGCTTCTTTCCCCGTGATCCAATTGTTAACCAGGTTCGTAACATTAATGCTACAACCTTCATATGGACAGTCGTTGAGGCTGGGTGGGATTAAGTCGCCCTCGGGAATGAAAGTATTAGGATTGCGCCCCTCCTTCCACCAACTCAGATTGGCGGCCGCCACATGATCCTTGCACACCCTATCAATAACCTTATTACCATTGTTATCGTTAGCAGCAGTCACCATCCTCTTGAATTTCAGTGTGGCATTGTCAGCGAACGGCAATGGAGACTTATTGAATATTTCACTCAGATCGAACCATATCGTGCCACGGTACTCAGCTTTAAACTGCTCCTCGCATGGGAGAGGACCGCCGCCGGCGTCCCAGTGATCTATATACCCGACACCTACCTGACCGGACGGCGGATCGGGACCTGCCGGACCACTAAGATAATCACCTATGCCTGTCAGAGCATTGATACCGATCTCGCCACAATTCCATCTATCGTTCTTCCAACGACTAAGCGAGGACCAGGTTCTGAGGCCCTCTGGGGCGGGCGTGAAGGTAGTTGTCGCCGGCGGCTCATCCTGATAACCCACGCCAATGGTCCGAGGGTCCAGACCAACTGTTGGCGCCAGGGCACGCGCCTTCGCTCTTGACCGGTTGGATTCCGGATACCCAAGCAGCAGAGTTAGCACGATTGAGATACCGACTAATGAATATCCAACGTAGCGAATTTTAGTATTCATGGCAGTCTCGTTATTCTTGCGCGTTCCTTCTTGAAGTTCTCAGCCCAGGTGGTTGCGACATTCGGATATCGGCGTGCCGGCGATGCGAACCAATGTCTGGCCGGTTTGGTTGTCGAATACCTCTCCTGCGGTAAGTTAAGATCGGCCCTGCCGGCGCTCAGCATCTTGCTGCGACGCGCAATAAATACCGCCGATGGGATGCGGTTGTCGCCGTCTGAACAGATAGGAACGTGGGGGAGGAGCAGTAGGCAGTAGGCATTGGGTAGTAAGCAGAAATAGCAGGGACTAGACCAGGCGATTGCGTAATGCTTTGGAGACAGCTTCTGATTTGGAGTGGACTTGCAGTTTCTCGTAGATGTTGCGCATGTGGAACGCGATGGTAGTAACCTTGACTCCCAAGGCGCCTGCGGCCGTTTTGTAGTTATGGCCTTCAACAAGCAGTTTCAGAAGCCGCAGTTCATGTGGGGTAAGTTGATAGTCTGCTTTGTCGGGAGGACTAATCTGGCGAAACAATTTGATCACTCGGTGCGCGACTTCAGGTGACATTGGCGCTCCGCCGCTCATCGCTTCGTTCAGGCTTTCCATCAAGCGCACTGGCGGTGTCTTCTTCAGCAAATACCCGCACGCGCCCGCGCACAGCGCATCGAAGATCATCTCGTCATCTTCATAGACGGTGAGCATCAGCAGCAGGATTTCCGGCCAGCTTTCCTTCAGAAGCCGAATGCCTTCGAGGCCGCTCATTCCCGGCAATCCGATATCCACGAGCATGATGTTGGGTAATTCAAACCGGATCTTTT
>QIAW01000076.1 GCA_003225655.1 Acidobacteriota bacterium | reverse complement strand
CCGAGGCCATCATGCTGATGCTCGCGGCCGTGCGCATCGGCGCGATTCACGTCGTCGTGTTTGCAGGTTTTGGTGGGCAGGCCCTGAGTGACCGCGTGCAGGCATCCGGCTCGCGCCTCATCTTTACCACGGATATCACCTATCGCAAAGGCAAGAACACGCAGCTCAAAGAGATCGTTGATGCCTCATTGGCAATTGTCACTGGGAGTGTCGAGCGCGTAATCGTTCTCAATCGTAGCGGTGAAGAGGTGTCGATGCAGCCGGGGCGCGATATCACATGGCAGGAATTTCTTAGCCATGCTGAAGGCCACAAAGGGGATTATGTGCCGATGGAGTCGAATGAACCGGCCTACATCCTCGCGACCTCGGGCACGACGGCGAAACCGAAACTCGCCATTCACACCCACGGTGGCTATCAGGTGCACATCCACAGTATGGGCCAGTGGGTGTTTGGCTTGAAGCCGACCGATGTGTGGTGGTCCACGTCGGACATCGGTTGGGTGGTCGGTCACAGCTACATCGTCTACGCCCCCTTGATTGTAGGCGCGACCACGCTCGCCTACGAAGGCGCGTTGGATTATCCGGGTCCCGAAACGTTTTGGCAGGTGGTGGAAGAACTTGGCGTGACGAGCGTTTTCACCTCGCCCACCGCCGTGCGCATGTTGATGAAGTATGGCGACGAACCGCCGCGCAAGTTTGATCATTCCTCCCTCGACAGAATTTTCTGCGCGGGCGAGGTGTTGAACGCGCCGGCGTGGGAATGGCTGCAGAAAACCGTGTTGCACGACCGCGTGCCGGTGATGGACCACATGTGGCAGACCGAAACGGGTGGTCCGGTCTTTGGCAATCCGTACGGACTGGGCATGCTGCCGATCAAACCCGGCTCGGCGACCATTGCGCTGCCCGGCATCGAAGCAGAGGTGGTGTCACCGCTAGATGGCACTCCGGTAGCACCGAACGAAAAAGGCATCATGGTCATCAAACGGCCTTTCCCCGGCTTGACGCCCGCTCTGTGGGGCGAGCCAGAGCGTTACGGGAAGGACTATTGGCAGATCCTGCCGGGGGTGTATTACACAGGCGACTCGGCGCAGGTCGACGAGGATGGCTATGTATGGTTCGCGGGTCGCGCCGACGAGATCATCAAGATTGCGGGCCATCGCATCGGCACGATCGAGGTCGAGACAGCCTTCTTAAGGCATCCCGCCGTGGCAGAATCAGGCGTGGTTGGTCGTCCCGATGAACTGCGCGGCGAAGTGATCGCGGCGTTTGTTGTGCTCAGGCAGGGGTATCAGCCCACGGAAGAATTGCAAAAGGAACTGCTGGGCACGGTACGCAGTGAATTGGGTCCCGTGGTGGTCATCGGCGAGATCAATTATGTGAGCACCCTGCCCAAGACACGCAGCGGCAAGATTATGCGCCGTGTGCTGCGCGCAGTCACGCTTGATCGCGAGCCAGGCGACGTCTCGACCATTGAGGACGAAGGTTCGGTCGAAGATGCGCGTCAAGCGTGGCACCAGTTGAAAACGGAAATGATACTGTAGGATGGTCGTTGCGTTGAGGCACACGATGCATAGCAGTTCAGAGACGTCACTTTCATGTCTACCACCAAAAGGATTCGCTCCCACAAAAGAGCGAATCCTCCACCAAAACCAAGAATGAGGAGAAATGAAGGGAAAAGCACACAGCAACCAGCTATCCTCAAGGCATCGCTCATTGCCCTGATCTCCGAGACTATTACTGCATGTAAATCCCACCATTCATGCTCAGGGTCTCGCCAGTATAATAATCCCCATCAACGATGAGGTAGCGAACAGCACGAGCTACCTCCTGAGGCCTGCCGGCGCGACCGAGAGGTATCCCAGCCAGGATTGACTCCCTCGTCTTCTCTGGAATCGCGTTGAACATCTCGGTGGCTATATAACCGGGACAGATAGCGTTGACCGTGACGTTGAAGCGAGCCAGTTCCAGGGCTGCAGATTTGGTGAAACCAAGAATGCCAGCTTTGGCGGTTGCATAATTAGTCTGGCCGAAGCTCCCCCTCTGGCCATTCGTGGAGCTAATGTTGATGATTTTACCGCTCTTCTGCTGCATGAAGTAGGGCAGCGCTGCTTTCACCGTGTAGTAGTAGCTGTTCATGTCAACCTGGATGACCTTATCCCAGTCCTCTGGGGAGAGATTCTTCATCGTGCGATCAATATTTATACCAGCATTATTGACCAGCACGTCTATCCGGCCAAACCGCTTAATGATCTCTTCGATGAGTTTGGCTGCCTGTGCCGCATCCGACACATCCGCTTGAATCGCTACTGCCTCTGGTGATCCGTTCTGCTGAAGCCAGGCCACCACGTCTTCAGCAGCCTCCTTGCTCTTAGAGTAGTTCACTACCACTCTGGCCCCCTCATGCCCTAGTTCTTCGGCTATGGCACGCCCTATGCCCCTACCCGCACCGGTGACTACGACAACTGCACCTTCAATCGTTCCCATGTGGGAACCTCCTTTCCCTCACTGAGAGAACATGCTAAAAACCCATGCTGAACAATCGTTACAGCCGAGAATCTACTTCGTACTACAACTAGTAAAAAAGATAACCTCATACTATCACAAATACATCTCAATAGGATGCAATATTCTCTCGAAGAACTCACAGCATCAGGTTTATTGGCGAAAGAGCTGTCATTTCTCCTGAACGCCTGCGATCTGATCCGGCACTGACTGAACTGGGCGCGGCCGTTGTCCGCGAGGCGGTCAAGCGTGCGGGAATCCAACCAGAGGAGGTGGGGCATGTGGTCTTCGGCAATGTCATCCATACCGATGTCCATGATATGTACCTCGCTCGTGTCACCGCCATCAACGGCGGTCTTCCCGTCGAGACTCCAGCCTTGACGCTCAACCGCTTATGTGGCAGTGGTCTGCAAGTGATTGTTTCGGCCGCCCAGACCATTTATATGGGTGATGCTCAAGTGGCGATAGGCGGAGGCGCAGAAGTGATGAGCCGCAGCCAATACTGGCTCCCGGCTGCACGCTGGGGGCAACGCCTGGGTGATGGGAAATTGATTGATGCGATGGTGGGAGGCCTCAGTGATCCGTTTGACGATTGTCATATGGGCATGACCGCTGAGAATGTCGCGGCCAAGTGGGGCATCAGCCGGCAGGAGCAGGACGAACTGGCACTACAGAGTCACCAGCGGGCGGCAACAGCCATCAAGGCAGGCTACTTCAAGGAGCAAATCCTGCCGATTGAATCCAAAGTCAAAGGACAGACAGTAGTCTTTGACACAGACGAGCATGTCAAGGCAGACACGACACTGGAGAA
>QIAW01000075.1 GCA_003225655.1 Acidobacteriota bacterium | reverse complement strand
TTCGCTGCCGCCGTGAACTGCTGGATGTTGGCGATGTTCTGCCCACCCGACGCCGCCACGATGTCAAAGTTGGTCAACACCTGCGTGCCGTTGATGCCCACGTTAAACACCCGTGAGTCGGTGGTGGTGAAGAACGTCTCGCAGAAGTGCAGCCGCACCAGATAGTTGGTTCCCGCAGTGAAGCCGGGAATGGTGTAGGTGAAGGAAGTAACGCCATTGGTGGTGGTCGTCGCGACGCGCGCCGTCTGGTATACGGCTGCCGGCGCCGGGTTGGTCACCTTGCTCGTGTTGATGGTGTTGACGTGACTGATCGTCGCGCCGCCGGAGAAATCCACGTCCGCTACGAATGGACTAACTGCGGTAGTCGAACCCGAGTCAATGCAGATACCCGTGCACGTCCCGCCGCCACCGCTAGAACTGGTGGTCGCACTGGCCTGGTTCGAATAGAAGTACGTAGTGGATGCCGTGAGGCCGGTATTCGAGAACGACGTAGAGGTTAGGCCGCTAGCGATCTGATTGCTGCTGGAAGGCGTAAAGCCACTCGTCGTGCTGCGAAACACGTTGTAGGTGATCGAGCAGCCCGAGCCGGCGGTGCTCGCCGTCCAGCTCAAGTTAATCTGGCTCGACGATGCGGCTGTGGCTGTCAGCCCGCTCGGCGCAGACGGTGCCGCAGCGCAGCCTGAGCCCGCGCTACCGTAAGAAGTGAGAAAGCTCGTTTTATTACTGCTATTTACGGCTGCGCCCACATTATTGACGATGTGCGTGATCGAGCCCATGGCGCCGATAAACCAAGTCATAGCGTCGGTCACCAATACACCCGTGACATTCGGGACTGTAATCGCGCTGGTTTCGACGATGGGAGCGTCTTTAAAAAGGCTGTAAACGCCAAGGCCATAAGCCAGGTGAGACGTCACCGAACTCGAGACCGCATACGACGCATAGCCATCAACGCCGTTGTTCATCCAAGCGCTCTGGCTCGGCACATCGTAAGGCAGCTCGCTTTGATAGAAAATGGTCTCGCCGCCCTGGCCGTTCCACACTACCTGGTTCTTCTCGTGGTGCTCAACCATCAAGCCCAATGCGGTAACGTTATCTCCGTTCACAATCAAGCCGTGATCGGAAACGTTGCTCGTCCAACCGACTCCTGTCCCATGATCGGCGCGCCACGCCCAGATATCGTCGAGGATAACGTTGTCGCTATCGACCTCGATGCAGGTAGTAGCTTTGCCTGCGGTCGCTCCCCCCACGCGGAAGAACACATCGTTGAGGGACGTGGGATCGGCCTGATGGCTTACTCGCGGTCCCCCCGCAACACCGACCTGGAGGAGCACTGGCGAATTCACTGGCCCTGCGTCAATCAGCACTCCGGCAATCTGAACGCCATCCACGTCGGCCACGGTGATTGCGGCCGTTCCCGACTGCGGAACAAGAGTCGCATAGCCGAGGCCAAGCACGACCGTGTCTGGGTTCATGACGTTAATGGAACCGCTGTATTTATAGATTCCTGGCGTCAAGATGAGGTTCTTGCCCGACGCGAGCGCGGAATTGATCTCGGAGAGCGTGTTTGAAGGCGTGGCGATGAAAAAGGTGCTGATCGCCAATGAATTCCCAGGCCCCATCCCGCCGCTGGACCAGCTTGCGCCTGATGAGTTTGTGCGCAAAGTGGGCGAAAACACCGAGTAATTGCCGCTGCTATCGACGTATAGGAAAGGTCTTTCTCGGCTCACCGGAGTTTCGCTGAGCGTGGTGTAAGGAGGCTTAGGGAACGACTGGGCGGGGGCCCCCTCGACGCCGGAGAAAACCATGTTGAAAGAGCCGCCTGACCAACTGCCAATGGAACTATTGCGCGTATACCACTGCTGCTGGTCGCAGGAGTTGAGCTTCCCTGTGATCACGGTATCGCTGATGAATCCTCCACTCCCAAATCCACACGAGGAAGTCGTGAGCTGCATCCCCCCGTTGACTTCCATGCGGCGAAACGAGATGCCCTGCGAAACTCCCCAAAACAACACAGAGCCCGACGGCGGAGTGATCGACATGTTCTCCAGCGAGCGCCAGAAGATCAAAGTCGAATTGCCGCCGCTCTGATTCGCCTCCAGGAAGCCATTGGTAATGGAGACCGCAGCGGGTGTCTGGCCGAGGCCCGCGATGGATTCGTAGTAGCCCACCTCGGATTGGACACCCGAGTAGGCGCCCGGCATGAAAAGCACGGCATAACGATTGGTGCTGAACTGCGAGTTGCCGGCCAAGCTCGAGAGCGTCGAAGAAATCGACGACGAGGACATGCTGGGAGTGAAAACGTATACGTTGGGACCAAAAATCGACGAGTTCTGCGCGGCCGCAGGCGTGAGCAAGGCAAGCGCTGCCAACACGATACCGACGAACCACAATCGTTCTTTTCTCATTTGTTGCGATCCTTTCAGGCTGATTTTCCGTTCATGCCTTGCGCTGGCCTTCCTAATAACTTGCGTCAAAGCTTCGCGATTGTAGTGAACTCGGTTCTTGGTAGCCAAGTTTCATGCAGTTAAATTTGCCGATTAAACAACGTAGTTAACACAAAGAACATGTGGCTATCATAGGAATTATTGTCTTGCCAGGTGGCAGATTCCTGGGCGGCAAAAGCCTCGTAGGCAATCTAACTGACGCAGGATCAGCGGATTAACGGTCGTCATGTTCTGTCCGAGTTGACGGCTCGTTGCGATCCTTTCTGGCTGATTTTCCTTTCATGCCTTGCGTTGGACAGCACACATGAACCCGGATGAGCCGGGGAGGCATCCTGAGTAAGAGGTGCAGCCTCCCCATTCGGCCCACGCTAGTCAACTTCTATGAACCCCCGCCCATGCAGCTCGGCTGTTTTACACGTTGGAATTTTGGCCGGAAATTGGCCGGAAATATCGCCCGATATACCCGTTTTTGGCCAATTCTCCGGTTGCTAAATGCTTGAAAACCAATCACCGGCTGGTATGCTTCTTCCATGGCATGGAAGAGGTCGTCGGTTCGATCCCGACCAGGTCCACCAATTAACCCCACCTAGAATCAATCACTTCCAGCGCATTTGCGCAAATGAGGCTCCTCGTAGATTCAAACATGGTTTTGATTTTTACAGCGTCACGCAAGAGCAGGACTGCATGACAACACAACTGGGAAACTCCATTGAAACTGAAACCAATTGAGATTACCCAAGGCTGAGGTTCCAGCCGGCCCGGCTTTGAATACCACGTATAAGTCATGGACGCCGGCTACGGAGACTGCGGGCGCTGAGACCGTCCTCCACGTTTGCCATCCCGTGGTCGCTGGAATGGTTACAGATGCGACGGTTGTACCGGAGGCGCTATCTAGACGAAACTCCAGCGTTCCGCCACAATTGCCGGCGCAGGCCATGCGAGCATTCAGTTGGCTGACACCCGGTCCGAAGTCAATATTCTTGTAGACGGCGTAATCGCCGTCAGAGGCAAAACCAACATTGTAGCCGCGGTTGGTGTCGGAGGTATTCTCGGTCTGCAATCCGAAAGTTGTGTTGTCGCTAGGAACATTGTTGCCCGCGGTGCTGTTGAAGCTCGATGCCTGAACTTGCGAAGTCGCGTTTACTGTGTAGCTGCCGGATTGGGTGCCGGTCCATGTGAGGGTCGCGCCTGCAAGCGAAGGCAGCGTGTAACTCAAGGATTGGTTTCCCCACTGCACCTGGAACGTTTGGGTCGAAGCTGAATCGTTGAAGACCACGAGCGCTTTGGACCCATCCAGATTCAGGAACGCAACGCTTACAATCCCGGAGGCATTGCTGGAATAGATGCGGCTCGCTCCTGGCAAAACGAACTTGCTGAAGTGGCCGGTGGTGTAGTACTCGATGCTGTAGCTCGCCGCTCCGGTCGCGGTGTTCACGGTTACGATCGGAGTGCAGGTGCCGCAGCCACCGCTGTGCGGTCCCATGTTCTGGTCAAGCGCGAGGCCCCATTTCACATACGACCGCGTCCAGTTGCGCATCACTTGCGTGATCTCTTCAAAATCAGCCTTTACCTGGTCTGATACGAACGTGCCCCCAGAGTGCTCAGTCTCGTAATTCCCTTTGGTGGGGAAATAATTCTGAATTGTGGTCGTTACTCCAGGCGTGCCGCCGTAGCCATGCCAGGCCGTCCCGGCGACCTGAGGCGATGCCAGAATAGTTGCATCATAGACCAGCACCTTGGTTGTCAGTTGGTTCGCTGTCAGGGCGGGCAGAAGGAAATCGCGAATCGCGGTGGTCTGGTCGGTCTGCCAGTTCGTTTGACCGCTGCAGCTTGCGCCCGCAGCAGGCGGCATGCACATTCCTGGATAGTTCGAGGGTATAAACAACGGTTCGTTCTGTAAGGAGATGTAATCCACGTAAATGCCCGCAGCCTGGTAGGCGTTCAGGTACTTCACAAAATAGTTGGCAAACGGAGAGTACATACTGGAAAGCAGACCGCCTCCGATCATCGAGCCAGAGGTCTTCATCCAACCGGGCGGACTCCAGGGACTCGCCATCAGCCTCATTTGCGGATTGAGCTGGCGTGCCTGCTGGATGATCGGAATGATGTCGACCTGATCGTGTGCAACCGAAAAATTCGCCAACGTGACGTCGGGTTGACCGTTGTTGTCGTCATAGGAATAGATCGACCGGGAGAGATCGGATGCTCCCATGGGAGTTCGCATGAAGCTCAGGCCAATGCCATTGCCGTTGCGAGTGAACAAGTCGCTCATGACGGCATTCAGCGACGATTTGGGCGATACAACTTCGTTGAGAAGAAACGCGGCTGAGTCGGTGAAAGAGGCCCCGAACCCTTCGATCGGTTGATAGGTCTGGGTCTCGTCGACATAAACAACGTTGCTTCCGCCACTACCCGGCGTGAAGTTGATGCCCGGCTGTGGCTCCATCTTGTGCAAACGATCATCTGTGGTCAGCACGATGGAAACCGCAATCGGTGCAATCGTCACTGTGGCGCTAGCAGATCTCGCGGGCTGCGCAACGCTTGTAGCAGTCACGGTAACAGCCGCGGGAGTGGGGACGGAAGCCGGCGCCGTGTACAAGCCAGAAGTGGTTATGGTCCCGACCGTGCTGTTGCCGCTGGTCACGCCATTGACGCTCCAGCTTACGGAAGTATCGGAGGCTCCAGTCACGGTGACGGTGAACTGCTGAGGGCCGTTCACGCTAAGCGAAGTACTACTCGGGGAAATCGACACGGAGACATCATCGATGACTGTGAGCTGCGTAGAGCCCGTCACACCGCTTTGGGTCGCCTGGATTGTCGATGTCCCCTCGTGCACACTCGTTACCAGGCCGGTTGCATTCACGGTTGCGACGCCGGTGTTCGTGGAACTCCAGGCAGCCGTACCGGTGAAGTCACGCGTGCCGCCGTCGCTGTAAATGCCAGTAGCCGTGAGCTGCAGTTTGGAACCGAAGACAACGTTCGGATCGGAAGGTGAAATGGCAATGGAGGTAAGTGCGACAACCGTCAACGAAGTGGAGCCGGTGACCGCGTTGAATGTGGCTGAGATTGTCGTGGTTCCTGGCCCCACGGCAGTGGCGAGCCCGGTGCTTGAGCCAATCGTGGCCACATTTGGGTCACTCGAACTCCAGGTGGCGGTGGACGTTAGGTCTTGCGTGTGGTTGTCTGAATAGATTCCCGTAGCCGTGAATTGCTGGGTTGCAGGCAAGATGACTTTGCTGTTAGTCGGCGAGATTTGAATGGAGTCGAGCACAGCAGCGGTCACGCTCAATGTGCTGGTTCCAGTCGTGCTGCCCAACGTGGCATTGATCAGGGTGCTGCCCTGGGTTTTGGTGGTGGCAAGTCCAAGGCTGTTGACGGTGGCTGTGGTGGGTGTTCCCGAGCTCCACGCGACCGCATCCGTAAGGTTGTGGTGCGTGCTGTCGCTGTAGTTTCCTGTGGCGGTGAACTGGACCAGCCTGCCCAGCGGTACCGTCGGGTTCGAGGGCGTAACACTAATGGAACTCAACGTCGCATTGCTTACCGTTAACTGCACCGAGGCGCGCAGGGCGCCACTTAAAGCGCTAATCGTAGTTGTTCCTGTTAGGTTGCCGGCCGTGACCAATCCTGTGTGCGGATCGATCGTGGCCACGCCCGGATCCGAAGAAGACCAGGTGACGGCGTTCGTGACCACGCGTTCGCCGCCAGGCTTGCCCGCACCCCTGAAAAAGACAAGTACCGCAGTGTATTGTTGCGTCGTCGAGGGTGCAATGAGTTGGTCGGAGGGCGAAACCCGCAGTTGCCTTGGACCCGCTTGCGCCGCCATCAGGATGGAGGTGCCTAGCATTAGCATCAGCAACAACTTTGAAGGTCGCGGTAATGATAGGAATATGCGGGCCAGAAGCCGCCTCATCCGAACTGTGGCTTGAGTGCCATCTATCTGAGGCATCTCGATGCCCAGTACTAGATCGACATCTTGCATAAAGGGAGCTCGCGGAGCCCGAAACGAAAAGGCGGAAAAAACGATAGGGGATTTTGGGGAAGAAATCTATTATACGGACGTATGCTTTTCAACCAATCCTGAAGACTTCTTGACGCCGCTCACCATATCGTGACTAAATTACAACGTCAAGAAAATCCCCCCTTTAGAGAAGCTCAATAACGCAGGTGATTCGACATTTCTGAAGAGCCGCCAAGCGGTCGCCTGCCCCCCCGATGTTTGGTTGGAATAGCTGTTATGAAAAAGAACAGGAGATAGCTGCTCGTGAGAAGGCTCGCCGACTCGGCGTGGATGTCGAGGTCATCGATGCCAACAATGATCCCATCGTCCAAAGCCAGCAATTGCTGCAATGCATTCAATCGTCAACCCAACGCCCCGACGGCATCATCGTTGAGCCGGTCGGTGGAACAGCTCTGCCTATTGTGGCCCGCGCTGCCGCCGACGCTGGAATCGGCTGGGTCGTGCTCAATCGTGAAATTGATTACGCTGCGGAAATTCGCAGGACTCGCAATGTTCCCGTCTTCTGCATCACATCGAATCATGATGAGATTGGCCGAATTCAGGGAAGACAGCTTACGGCGATGTTGCCCAAAGGCGGCTCGGTGCTTTACATCGAAGGCCCGTCCACCAGTTCGGCCGCGCGACTACGGACCGCCGGCATGTACGAAACGAAGGCGGCAAATATTCAGATCAGGACTTTGCGAGGCAATTGGACCCTGGGGAGTGGTCAGCACGCGGTTGAGGCTTGGCTACGCCTCTCTACTTCGATGCGAACTCAAATTGAGTTGATCGCTTGCCAGAATGATGCCATGGCACTGGGCGCACGCAAGGCATTTCAAGAGTTGCCTAATGCTATCGACAGCAATCGGTGGCTAAGCCTACCCTATACGGGCGTCGATGGCCTTCCCAAAGGCGGGCAGAACTGGGTTCGTGAGGGCCTGCTGGCCGCAACCGTCGTGGTTCCTACGAACACCGGCATCGCCATCGAACTGCTCATCAAGGCCCTCGAACGCGAGCCTCCTCGCGAACATACATTGACGGCAGCAAGCTCCTTTCCCTCGCTTGATACCTTGGCAGCAAGAGAGGTACTTAGCGCTTAGGACCCATGAACAGTAGTCCAACGTTTTGATTTTCCTTTAGGATGAGATAATTCCGCGCTTCATAGCTTCCGTAGCCGCTTGCGTGCGATCCTTCACGTCCAGTTTCTCCAGCACGTGGCTCACATGCTGCTTCACCGTAATCTCGGCGATATTCAGTGCTGCGGCAATTTCTTTGTTGCTCAAACCTCTTGCCACCATCCGAAGAACTTCCAATTCTCTGGCCGTCAGTGAACGGTGAGACAATCTCGCCACTAGAACCGAGGCTAGGCTGGGATCTAAGTATCTTTCACCCTTCGAAACCATTCGAATCGCGGCGAGCAGGTGCTCTCGCATTGCACTCTTCAAGATGTATCCGACCGCGCCTGTCTGCAAGGAGCGGTAAACCTCTTCTTCCCCAGAGTGAGTCGACAGCATGAGGATGCGAGCGTCGGGGAACTCGTTGAGGATCACAGAGGTCGTTTCGATGCCGCTCACGCCCGGCAGTCGAACATCCATGAGCACGAGCGTCGGATGATGCTGACGATAGGCTGCAAGCGCCTCCGCGCTGTTGCCAGCTTCTGCCACAACCTTCATATCCGGTTCCACATTCAGCGAAGCACAAACTCCCATCCGGACCACAAAGTGATCGTCGACGACAAGAATTCGAATCGATTCTGAATCGGCCACCATTCGGATACCTATTGTGCTTGCGGTACTTCTAATTCAATGCGAGTACCACCTCCCGGTTCACTATGGATCTCAAGACGGCAGCCGAGCGACTGTGCCCGTTCGCGCATATCGAGCAGGCCGAAGTGGCTTGATCCGTTGAGAACGGGATTGGTGGGCTCAAAGCCGCATCCATCATCCACGACGGAGAGGCGCACGACTCGGGGACGAAATTGCAAGAGTACAGTAACCCGGTTCGGTCGCGCATGTTTCACTGCGTTGATCACGGCCTCTTGCCCGATGCGCAGCAAATTCAGCTCCATGGTGGCAGCCAATCGCCGGGGCTCTCCTTCTACCTTCACATGGATGCTGGTGCGCTCGCCATTGGTCATTGACTCGACGGTTTGGGCAAGGGCCGACACTAGATCTCCCTCTTCCAGCATGCGACAGCGCAAATCCCAAACCGACCGACGCGCTTCGATCATGCTGCGACGGCTCATATTGCGGGCCATCTCAACCGCCTGCCGAGCGGTCTGCGGTGTCTGCTGGAAACAGTCGGCCGCCAAGTCTAACTGCATGGTAATTCCTGCAAGTTCCTGTTCCAGCGTATCATGCAGCTCCCGTGCAATTCGGTCGCGCTCTTCATGAATGACCACCATGCGTATCTTCTCGCGAACAATTGCCATCTGCGCGCGCAAACGGTCACTCACAACAACAAGAAGAATGCTGACAACAAGAAGGACGCCGATGCAAATAGCCAGGAGCCACAACGCATGGCGCAAGTTCCACCAGGATGGCGCGTGCAGAACTGTGATATCGGAGGGTGCGCGTATCAACAGACGAAACGATTGCGGCGTCCCCCATAATCCGCCGCTCTGCACCAGGCAAACACCGGTTACACGCACTTCGCTGCTCGGGGAAATGGCCAGCATACGCTCGAGCGCTGTGTCTGTTTGCGCGCTTACTGTGAATACCTTTGTGCCGCTCTGTAGAAGGAAGGTCGAACCGTCTGGCGGCCCTTCGCGCGGCAGGAGCTTTGCTTCAATGCTGACCAGACGACCATCAAACCGCTCCAGCGGTCCTCTCAGTTCCAAGCTAACTGCCGGCGAGGGTGATGAGTGGCCGACCTTGCGAAACAAGGCATCCTCCAGTATCGGCGTGGACCCTCCAACTGCGGGAAAGCCGGATGCCTCTACCACGTCTCCAGGTTCAAGAAGGCCTTCCTGCTGGCTCAGAATCCGCAATCCCTGTCCGTTGGTTTCAAGAAAGAGCGAGCTGCCCGGTTGCTGATGCACAACAACGCCTCGCACTCGCACTCGCCGGAAAACATCCTGGTCAGGAGAGTAACGCAGGAGGTCATCGAACGACACTTCCTTAGCCCGTTCCGCCTGTTGAACCAAGCTCAGCCGTGGCACGTAGAGCAGCACTCCTACGAATTGCCGATGGAAGTTAAACAGAGTTCCACACACTCCTTCAATGACGACCTGTCGATCGATCCAAGCCGAAGCGTCGAGTTCGCGGGTGATAGGGACTCGAATCTTAAAGCTCCCGCCACCGGAAGCAACCGTCATGGCCAGCGTCGTTTCTCGCCACGATTTACGGTCAATCGATGCCGATAACACGGTCCCACGCACTTGCACCCATTGACCGTCGTGTTGTCCATTGGCCAATTCGTTCCAGGAATAAAGCCGGGGCTTTGGCAGTCTGCCCCGGCCAAGAACACGCAGCTTGTGCTCGAGAACAACCGGGGCAAATCGGCCAGGTCCGGTGACGCCCTCAACTTCGACTCGGTCGCCAAAATGATGAGGAAAAACAGAGACATGGCTCCCTTCGACATAGATGCTGACTCCACGAATCCGGATGGGGTAACCACGCGCAGCCTCGTCGGGAGTAAGCCTTCTCACTTGTTCCACATGGGTAAGCAACGGGAGCGGCGGTGATTGCGCGATGGCAGAAAGCGCCACCGTGGACTGCAGACAGACCAGCAGAAGGCCATGAAAGATGGCCGCGGTCAGTCCTTTCTTATGCATTGGCCGAGGTTGTGTCACCGGCAAAGTTACTTCCAAACCAGCGTTGCAATGGAATCAGACTGTAACGGCAGCTCTATTGCCCGGTTCTCTTTTCTTAGCCAAACCGTTGACGGGAGCGCACCGGTGTTGGTCAAGACAACGACGTAACTACCGTCGGGATTCAACGCCGCTATGTGATGGACATTCTTGATGTCGCCATCAGAATCAATAACCCTGGCGCCCCGCTGCAGCGCGCGAGAATAGTGCGCAAATGCCCAATATTGCCCGCTTCGCACGATTTCTCTTGTCTCGGAGTGAACCGTCACCAATCCCCCGCACGAAAAAGGACCGATGTTCGGTTTTCCCATTTCATCCAGTGCCAGATTCCAGCCTATGATACAACGGAGCCGGTTGCGCAGAATTCCCGAAAATGTCATGCTCCACTTGGACCAATTGGTCATATAACGCGGATCATTAATGCCAGGTCCACCCTCGGTCCAGAACATCTCGACGTCGGGATGGGCAGTCAACACCCTTTGCACCCACTCCGGCTGTCCAAGATATCCGTGCCAGGCGATCGACTTGCTGTACCTGCGGACCTTGTCATCATCAAGCTCGCAGATAGCGCGACCCCAAAGGTTGTAGTTGTGATCAATGAGCCAAATCTTCGTCTTTAATCCAGCCTTTTCGATAGCCGGGCCCAGGTGCTGCCCCACGAACTCAACTTCGATTTCCTGGGGCAGGAGGCACGCCGGCATTCGGCTATCTTGATCGGTGTCAACTTCGTTTTGCGGAGTGATAGCGTCGATTTCGACACCATCAACCTGGAATGCCTGCAAGAATTTGACGAGATAGTTCGCGTATGCACTCAGATAGCGGCGACGGAGAGTGCCTCCCAGCATGGAGTTGTTGTCCTTCATCCAGGCGGGCGGACTCCAGGGCGAAGCCAGCAGAAACAGACTTGGATTGATTTGGCGCGCGCGCCGAATTACGGGCAATATATATTCGCGATCGTGGGCAATTGAAAATCGCGACAGATCAGGGTCGGGAGCGCCCTCGTCATAGCTATATACACTTCTTGCGTAGTCACTTGAACCCACGCACAGTCGGCACACGCTAAGCGCCATTTGGCCGGGCTGGAACAGTTCCTGGAGCAGTGCCTCGCGCTCTACTTCCGGCAAACGACTCAAAACGTAACAAGCGGCATCTGTAAATGCGGCGCCGAAACCAAGGATGGGGTCCGTGCCTGAACCGGCGCGAAGGACAATCGTGCTTTCGGCTGGGACCAGCTCAGCACTCTGCCAGGCGGGCGGACTGGATGGAGCATAGCGTTGATCTCCAGCCGTCAAGCGCAGGGAAATATTTACGCCTGAGGCTTCTGTTCGAGACGGCGCCGGCGCAGCATTTGCAACCGTCTTCAGAACGGGAAGAGATGCCGCGGAAAAGGCCATCATTCCTTTGAGACAATCTCGGCGGGTGTGCTTTGTCATCTTCATCCAACAGAACCCCCTCCTACAGCTTTGGACAACTTATCAAAAACTATCGTGATCATATGTTCGGCTAACAAAATACCGTCTCCCAACTGAAATCTCTGTTTTGTGAGAAGGCAACCCCCAAGCCCAAGGCGAGCAGGGCAAGGGATACTTATGGCAATACGTCGAGTGTGCTGAAAACGTTTCCTCGCGAGCTTTATAACAGACCACAGAACGCGATGCATACCATACGAACGTAGGGCTCCCCGGCACATCTTCAGAACAGTAGATTTTCAGGAAGTCACATTCGTACAATCCCTCTCTGAAACCCCCAATTTAGCTCGTTTTATGCACCGACCCTCGATGTCTAAAAGCTAGTTAAAAAAAAGAGAAAGGGACTCCGGTTTCCGCACGCAGATGGAAAACTGGTTGGTTCAGCCACATGAAGAAAAACCTCGCAAACTCTTTGCAAGCTGCGGTAATTCTCGCCGCATTGATCGTATCCAGCTCGATCGGATATTGCCAAACGACCGCCGGCTCTCTGGCCGGGGATGTCGTCGACGCTCAACACGCTGCCATATCGGGCGCAGTCGTGACTGCAACGGAACAGGAACAAAAGGTTAAACTGACGGCCAAGACTGACAATCTGGGACACTTTGTTTTTCCACAGGTTCCTCCGGGCACGTACACGATTGTTATTAGGAGCAAGGGATTCCAAACAATCGAGCGGAAGGAAGTAACAATGCACGGGAATGACAACCTCTCGATCAGGGAGCTGACGATGCCGCTCGGAGAGGTGTCGCAGGTCGTGGAGGTTACCGCGACGGCAGCTCCCATGCAGCTCGAGAGCGCCGAGCGTTCCGATTCGCTGGTGAATGAGCAGATACAGGGCATTGCCGTAAACAGCCGAAGCTACCTTGACCTGGTAAAGTTGATTCCCGGAGTGGTAAGCACCGTCAACCTGCAGACGGCGGGGACTGGCGGGCTTGGCAGCATCTCCGTGAATGGCTCCCGCGCCAACCAAAACCAGCTGACCATCAATGGCATTGGGGATGTCGACACCGGATCCAACGGCACGCAGAATGTCACCCTGAGCCTTGATTCGGTGCAGGAATTCAAGATCCTGACCAGCTCCTACCAGGCTCAATATGGCCGTTCTTCCGGAGCGCAGATTTCAGTCGTCACCAAGAGCGGCACCACGCAGTTCCACGGCAGCGGTGCCTGGTACCACCGCCATGAAGGTCTGAATGCCAATAATTGGCTGAACAACCTTCGCGGTCTTCCGAAGCCACTGTTCCGCTTCAATGACGTCGACTACACCATTGGCGGCCCGGTGTATATCCCCAAGTCAAAGATCCTGGAGAGAAAGGACAAGCTATTCTTCTTCTGGAGCCAGGAATTCCAGGAGCAGCTACGACCGCAGGGAGTCCGCCGCATTACGGTGCCGACGGCTCTGGAGCGTCAAGGCGATTTTTCCCAGAGCGTGGATAGTAATGGCAGACCGTTTCCCTTCATCAAGGATCCGCTTTTGGTGGGGCAGCCCTGCAGGTCGACGAATACCGCCGGTTGCTTTAAAGATGGAGGCGTGCTGGGGCGGATTCCGCAGAGTCGATTGTATGCTCCAGGGATCGCACTGCTAAACCTGTATCCGTTGCCGACTGTAACGGGGCAGAACGGCTTCAATTTTCAATCGCAGATATCGGATAGCTATCCCAGAAGAGAAGACTTGCTGCGGCTTGACTACAATTTTTCGCCGAAGTCGCGCTTTTGGATGCACCGCATCGTCAACTCCAACACCTTTACTTCCGAATACGGGTCGTTTGTATTAGGCCCCAACGTTCCCATCACCCCGATTTCTGTCGCTAATCCGGGCTACGGTTACGCATTCGGAAATACCTATATCTTCAGCCCTACGCTGATCAATGAGGTGACGTTTGGCTGGACCAGCAACAGCTTCCTGATCGAACCCACGACGAATGCATAAACGTTTGGAGGCTCGCGCATCGCGAACAGCCCGAGCATAGGCGGGGCCTCCTGCGCTGCTTGTGCTCCATTCCGTAACTACAACACAACCATTGACCTGACCGACAATCTCAGCAAAGTCCTGAGTCACCATACCCTCAAAACGGGCGTGTACATACATCGCAACCGGAAGAATCAAAGCGCCTTCGCAAATAACAACGGGAACTACAACTTCGGCGACAATGGCAACAATTCGCTGGATACCGGGTTTGGTTTCGCCAATGCGGCTGTGGGGGTCTTCAATAGCTTCGACCAGGCGTCCGCTTATCTTGTGCCCGCATATCGCTCTTGGAATATGGAAGGGTACATTCAGGATACCTGGAAGATTAACCGGCAGATGACGTTAGATTATGGCCTGCGGGTGGCATGGTACCAGCCACAGTATGATTCATCGCTGCAGGGTTCAACTTTTGTTCCCAGCCTTTTCGACCCAGCCAGCGCACCGCAGCTCACGTCGAACGGAAGAATTGTTCCCGGCACAGGCAATCTGCTCAATGGCATCGTCCAAGCCGGACATGGCGCCTCTAAATACCTGACGAGCAACCGTGGAGCGCAATGGGGGCCACGTTTGGGCTTTGCCTGGGATATCGCCGGAAAGCAGAAGCTGGTCTTTCACGTGGCAGGCGGAATCTATTACGACCGGACGCAGGGCAACAACACCGCGTTCTTCGAGATTCAAAACCCGCCGGCGAACACCGTGCCCACCCTCACCAACGACTACGCGACGAGTCTCTCGTCCAGTACCAATGTGATTCTCTCTCCGGCAGGCTTGCAGGCAATCGCTCCTCAAGGAAGAATTCCTACTACCTATCAGTTGACGAGCGGTCTGCAGGCCAGCCTGCCGTTCCGCATGGTCCTCGAAACCGCATACGTTGGATCCATCTCGAACCACCAGGCCAATCAACTCAACCTGAACGCAATTCCGTACGGCGCAACATTTCTTCCGCAGAATCAAGACCCCGCACACGCCCCCTGCACTGTACCGGGGTGTGCTGCGAAGAACGTAAATCTGCTGAGACCGTATCCCGGGTTTGGCGACATCATTCTGCACGCGAACAATGCCACATCGAACTATAACGCGCTGCAGGTGTCTGTGAATCGCCGGACGACGCGGGGGCTCTTCTTGGGCGGGGCCTACACCTGGAGCAGGAACCTGGGAACGGCCTCGAACGACGGCGGCTTCTTCCGCATCGATGGCTTGGACCGCTTCGCCAACTATGGCCCTGTTGGTCAGGACC
>QIAW01000515.1:544-4546 GCA_003225655.1 Acidobacteriota bacterium | reverse complement strand
CGAAGTCTTTGCGCTGGTCTTCAGTTCCAACAAAGCCGTAGTCCAGGATGAACGCCTGCGCGAGACCATTGCCGATGCCCTCGACCGTGCTGCTGTTACCAACGTCCTGCTGCAAAAAGAGGGCGAGCCTTCGGCCGCGCTGCTTCCCCAGTGGATCAGCGGCTATGCCTTTCTCTTTCCCGCGGCCCGCAACCTGGAGCGCGCCTTGCAACTGCGCGGCGAAATCATGGTTCCGGCGACGCTTCTGCTTAAATATGATTTTTCTGACCCGCTGGCAAAAGACATGGCCGAACGGGTGGCGGTCAACGCCCACGATGCGGGAATCAATATGCAGGCACTCGGAGACAATCTCAGCTCGCGCGGCAGCAGCGCCGATCTTCAGCTTGTGCGCATTCACCTCGCTTCGATGGATGCTGGGACAGCCTTGAACAATGCCATGGCTGCCCTTGCGTCTGTGAACTTGCTGCCCGCCGATGCAAAAACCGCCGACGACGATACGCCGGCCGCACTCTATCGCGCGGAACGCGATTTGTTGGAGGGATTCCGCATCGTTCCTATCGCCCAGGTACCCGAGGTTTGGGGATTGAGCAGTCGCACCAAGAACTGGATGCAGCCGCGCCCCGGCGGCTGGAACATCGCCGACGTCTGGCTTGATCTTCCGCAATCTTCTGCTCCGAATTCGGAAGGCCATCCGTGAGCTTCCGCGCCAGGCTGGTTGCGCTCTTCACCATCACTATTGCGCTCACGGTTTTTCTCGTGGCGGCGCTGGTTTCATCGAGCACCACTCGCGCCTATGAGCGCATTGACGATGCCCGCACCCAGGCCCTGGTCAACCAGTTTCACCAGGAATTCTCCCAGAGTGGCGCCAGCGTGACCCGTCGGGTTGAAGCCATCGCCGATTCCGATGACATGCGCCGCGTTGCCGTGGATATGGCCGCCGCGCCCGATTATTCCGCCTTCTGGCAGGAAGCCGGCCATCTCAACGCCCGCCGGCTCGACCTGCTGGAGCTGACCGCGCAGGATGGCACTATCATTTCCTCCGAACACTGGCCGGCGCGCTTTGGATTTAAGGAAGAATGGCTGGCGCAAGCCACGCCTGCGCAGTGGAAGACGCAAGCCGCATTCCTGAAGCAGATTGATCTTCCCGACGGAGACACTCTGGCCATCATTACCGTGCGTCCTGTAGAGGTCGCTGACAAGGTTTTTTACCTGGTCGGTGGGGACCGCCTCAACCGGGACTTCATGGCCTCCCTTACCCTGTCGCGCGGCATGGATGCATGGCTTTATCGGCCTCCTCTGACCTCCACCGCATCGGCAACGCTGCTGACCAGCCAGGGCGTCGCACGCTGGGATGAAAGCGAACCGCGCTGGTCTGAACTCAACGGTTTGATCTCCAATATCCAGAAGCAGGGCGGCGAACTGCACGCGACCGTTCATTGGCCGGAGTCTCCGGGTTCTTCGCCAGTCCCACGCACGGTGTATGGAATTCCGCTCTTCGACAGAAATATTAATAGTAGTAATAAGGATGTGCTTGCAGTCATGCTGGTAAGCAGCTCGCAGGCAGAGCTGTTGCACCTCACTCGTCGCATCCAGCTCACGGCGCTGGCCAGTTGAAAAGCTGGCAATCGCCGCTGACGAAGTTTCAGCCGGCAACCTCGGCATCAAAGTGGATGACTCCGCCCACGATGAAATCGGACGCCTGGCCTACGCCTTCAACCGCATGACGCGCGAGCTTCTGGAGCAACGCGAGCGCCTGCTGCAAAGCGAGCGTGTGGCCGCCTGGCGCGAACTGGCGCGGCGTCTCGCCCATGAGCTGAAAAATCCTCTGTTTCCCCTGCAGATTACCGTGGAAAACATGCTGCGCGCCAAAGCGAGCAACCCCAGCCAATTTGAAGAGGTCTTCCAGGAGAGCGCTGAAACCCTGCTGGCAGAAATCGCCAATCTGAAGACAATCATCGGACGCTTCAGCGATTTTTCCAAGATGCCCGCGCCACACCTGCAGGCGATTTCAGCCAATGAAGCCATCAGGAAGGCGGTGAAAGTTTACGAACCGCAATTCTGCGCCAAAGGGCGTCCCCTGATCACCCCCCACTGGGAGCTGGACGCCACCCTTGATGACGAAAAAATCGAAGCCGACCCCGATCTATTGCACCGCGCACTCTCAAACCTTATCTTGAACGCGCTCGATGCCATCCAGGAGCACGGAACCTTGACCCTGCGCACGCGCAATCAGGGCTCAACCGTGAACATTGAAGTCGCCGATTCCGGCGTTGGACTCACCCAGGAAGAGTGCCAGCGGCTGTTCACTCCCTACTACACCAGCAAGCAGTACGGCACCGGCCTGGGCCTGGCCATCGTGCAATCGGTGGTAAGCGACCATCAGGGCAAGATCTGGGTCAACAGCACGCCCGGCAAGGGCACAACTTTTGTGATGGAATTACCTAAACACCCGCCGCAGCCAATGCAGGCTAAAACTGATAAGAATACAGTTATTAGTTAACAAGGCACCCCACTGGCCTTACTACAATTAAGGGTTAATTTCTTAACTTTATGCAAACGTTTACAGTGCTACAATGTGCCTGAAATCTCCCCCTGAAGACTGGAAATCTCATTGAAAGAGGTGCCGGATCTTTACGGGTAAGGTTTTTGACTAAAAGTTCAAAACAAATAAAAAAGAAAGTTAGAAACAATTTTAGGAGGGGGTCGTATGCGATGTATCCGCACATTAACCGTACTATTTGTCATGCTGCTCGTCTCGAGCATGACGTTGTATAGCCAGACGGCTACAACCGAAGTCAACGGAACTGTTACTGACCAGTCTGGATCGGTCGTCTCCGGAGCGGCTGTAAAACTCATCAATCAGGGAACGCAAATACAGGATGAAGCCACGACAAATTCCACCGGCTACTTTGTGTTTACCAATGTCAGGCCGGGAAGCTACATTCTCAGGGTAACAGCTACGGGCTTTAAGACTGCTGCGACTCCGGCCTTTCAGGTGCAGGTCAACTCGCCAGTTTCGCAGGAGGTGAAACTCGCCGTGGGTCAGGTGAGCGAAACTGTGGAAGTGCAGGCTACGGCGCCGCTCATCGAGGCATCCACCACCGAGCTTGGCACCGCGATTGACGAGAGAACTGTACAGGAGCTGCCGCTGAACGGCAGAAACTTCACCCAGTTATTGACCTTGACTCCGGGCATAACTCCGGTTTCGACATCGCAAAACAAGAACGTCGGCTGCTGCGAAGGCAACGTCGGCTTACCGGGTTCGGGATTCGATGATGGTTCGTTTCATGGGCAGCAAAACCGCTCCAAGCTCTACTATTACGATGGAATTATCAACACCAATGTCCGCGGTCCGGCCTACGTTGTGATTCCCAACGTCGATCTCATCCAGGAGTTCAAGATCGTGGGCCACGATGCCAAGGCTGAGTTTGGCGGCGCCGCCGGCGGCATAGTGAACGTGGTCTCCAAGCCCGGTGGTAACAGCTTTCATGCCTCCGCCTTCGAATTCTTGCGCAATGACTACTTCGACGCCCGTGATAGCTTCTCCGACAGCACATGCACGCCGGCCAGGGGAGGATGCAACAAGCCGGGTGACGTACCCAAGGCTGCTGCGCCTTACCGCCAGAACCAGTTTGGCGCTGTTATAACCGGACCGATTATCAAGCACCGGACCTTCTTCGCCTTCGGGTACGATGGCTGGCGCTACAGCAAGGCCGATGGCAACCTGTCCTATGTGCCCACACTGGCCGAACTCAACGGTGACTTCACTCAACTAGGCCCCAACGGCACGCACCTTAGCTTCTACCACAATATCTACAATCCATACTCCACGCGGGCAACCGGCGTCGCCCCCAGCATAACCTTCGTGCGCGACCAATTCCGTTGTGATGCCGCAGGCAATCCCCTTCCGCTCGTCGCCGGGCAACTCTACCAGTTCACACCTGGCACCGCAGCTCCTGCGGGCAGCGTCGCTTGCAACAAGATTCCGCAGGCGCTGATCTT
>QIAW01000515.1:0-306 GCA_003225655.1 Acidobacteriota bacterium | reverse complement strand
TCCACCCATGTCGGCTCGCAGGGACGTAACTATGGCGGCGACTGGGTGCATGCCTTTAGCCCCAACGTCATCCTCGACCTGCGCGGCGGCGTCGCCGATCGGCCTGGTGTGGATGCCGGCGTGCAGAACGACCACCCGGCAGGACTTGCTGGGCTAAGCCAGCTTGGATTTTTGAACACTGACAAGTTTCACGGCGTGCTCGCCAGCGTGACCAACTGGAACGCCGGCGGCAACGGCAACTTCGGCATTCGCGGGGCTTCCCCCCGCAAGAACCCCGATTGGAGCATCGCCCCCAGCCTTACCTGG
>QIAW01000514.1 GCA_003225655.1 Acidobacteriota bacterium | reverse complement strand
CTAGCTGTGTCTGGGCATCGAAGCTGTTTGCAGCGTTCATGTCCAAAAACAGCTAGAAGCTAGTGGCTAGAAGCTAGAAGCTTCCGCAAAAAGCCAGCAATCTTTGATACAGCCAGAAGCAAAAAATGAATCGCTCCCTCCTCGACTCCATCCATTTATAATTGAACAGATGTTTCCGACCGCCGTGGCCTACGGCATACCAGGGCTACGGTGGCGGTGAGTTCAAACTACATGGCTGTGTTACCGTTTGTGGTTTGCGCTCCGAGGGTGTGAAGGGAAACTTTTGCGCCTCCCCTTTTTGGAACCATTGAAAAGCTGATTGAAAAGCTACTAGCCTCTAGCTCCTAGCTGTTTTTGGGCATCGTGGGATGTGCGCAGCTTCCACGCCCAGAAACAGCTAGAAGCTAGTGGCTAGAATCTTGGCTGGAAGCTGTGCCTATGCGCCTTACAGATAAGTTCGGACGCGCCATCACTGACCTGCGCATCTCGGTCACCGACCGCTGCAACTACAAGTGCGTTTACTGCCGCACCGGCAATGAAGGCGCGATCTACGCCGAGCTTCCGCTGGCCGACTACCTGCGGCTGGCGCGCATCTTCGTGGAGTTAGGAATTGAGAAGGTCCGCATCACCGGCGGCGAGCCGCTGCTGCGCCCCCATCTCACCGATTTCATCCGTCAACTGGCGCAGTTGCGCATTCAGCACGGCGAACATGCAGGCCGGCCCATCGATACCGCGATCACTACCAACGGCCATCTGCTGGCCGATCTGGCACAGCCGCTCAAAGACGCCGGATTGAGCCGTATCACCGTGAGCATGGACGCGGTTGATCCGGCCAAGTTTGCCCGTATTACGCGCGTCCCTAATGGATTCGAGAATGTGCTGGCGGGAATCCGTGCCGCAAAAAAGGCCGGCCTGGCCCCGGTGAAGGTGAACTGCGTTCTGCTGCGCGGCTTCAACGACGACCAGATTGTCGCCTTCGGAAAGTTCGCGCGCGATGAAGGCGTGGTGCTGCGCTTTATTGAATTCATGCCGCTAGAAGAGGACCGCGTCTGGTCGCCGGAGATCGTGGTCACGCTCGATGAAATCCTGGAGCGCATGAAGGCGTTTCGCCCTCTGGTCGAGATTCCGCATGCCTACAGCGAGACCGCCCGCCGCTATCAGTTCGACGATGGCGTGGGCGAGATCGGCATCATTGCTCCGGTCTCGCATCCTTTCTGCGGGCACTGCAGCCGCGTGCGCCTGACCTCCGACGGAAAGATCCGCACCTGCCTCTTTTCCCTCTTTGATCACGACCTCGCCGGCAAGATGCAGCGCGGCGCTTCCGACCAGGAACTGGCTTCGTTTATCGAATCCGTAATCCAGAAGAAAGAGGCCCGCCATCACATCGGCGAGCCCGATTTCATTCCGCCCTCACGGACGATGGTGCACATTGGGGGATAGGACCTCAGGGGCTGGAAGTCCAACACATTTTGGATGACTTACGGCACGAGTAAACTCGTGCCCTGATACACGTCTTCACACACGAGAACTTTTTCACACACGAGAACTTTTCCGCAAGCTGTGGAGCCGTGCCCCTTCAAACCTATGAAACACGCTCCAGGCGAAATACGATGGAAGCTCACTCCCATGCGTCGGTAGCGCTTGTCTGATTGCCATCTTGGTCGCTGGCTGTGAGTTCAACCTTGTTATCCCCGGGGTACTGGCCCTTCTGGGTGTAGAGCTTGTGCCAGGACTTCACGGGCGGATTCAGTGTTTCTGTCGGTTCTGGGAAGCCGTTGATCTTGACGATGACTTGTGAGATTTTTTCGCTCGCAGCTTCGCCCAGCGCGGTTACGTCGACGTTCCATCCAACGGCTGGATTTTTTGTGTGATTGATGGTGATATTCAATGTCGTTCTCCTCTTTATCTCGTAGACCAGCAGATCGCAAAATCAATTGCTGCAAAACATTGTGTGGCGGAAGCGTGTCGGAGTCGAACCGACCAGAGACGAGGGAACTCGCCCCTCACCGGTTTTGAAGACCGGAAGGGTCACCGGACCCCATGCGCTTCCTTTTTAAGCATTCAGCAGTCAGCACTCAGCGGTCAGCATTCAGCCAATGAGCCGGTTGCAGACTCGCAAAAGGTCCATTCTTGAGTGCTGGTTTAACAATTCCTGAATCTACAATGGTTATTCCGGGCTCTAAGTGTTGTTCGCCAGCAAAGAGGAGCGCCATGCGCCGATTTCCGTTTGTCACCCTGGATGTGTTTACCCAGCGGCCGCTCGAGGGGAACCAGCTTGCCGTCTTTACTGACGGGCGCGGCCTGAGCGACGCGGAAATGCAGGGCCTGGCGCGCGAAACCAACCTCTCGGAAACTACTTTTATTATCCCGCGCGATGCGGAGATTGAACGGCAGAACGGAGTAAAAGTACGCATCTTCACCGTGGCAGAAGAGCTGCCATTCGCGGGGCATCCGACCCTGGGCACGGCCACGCTTCTTCACAGGCAGCGCGGCGACAAAGAAGTAAATCTTGATTTGCGGGTGGGAAAGGTCCCAGTACGCTTTTCCCAGCGCG
>QIAW01000003.1 GCA_003225655.1 Acidobacteriota bacterium | reverse complement strand
TGAGCCCCGATTCTCCGCGTTCCTCCGCGCCCTCTGCGGTGATGCCCTTCTGAAAGTGGCTTGTGAAAATCCACAGGAAAGCTAGAATTAGGTTTTTCACTTCTAATTCTGAGTTTTACAGGGAGTTTAAAATCTTGCAACGTATTGATACTGCACTGCCTGATGTTTTCCTGATTGAGCCCAAGGTCCTGGCCGACCAGCGCGGATTTTTTCTGGAGAGCTATCACCGCCAAAAATATGCCGCCCTGGGTATTCATGAGGAATTCGTGCAGGACAATCATTCGAAATCGGTGCGTGCAGGGCGAGGTGCTGGACGTGGCGGTGGATATCCGCCGGGGATCGCCAAACTTCGGACGCTCGGTGGGCGCCGTGTTGTCAGCGGAAAACAAAAGACAGATTTACGTTCCCAAGGGTTTTGCCCATGGCTTTCTTGTCCTGTCAGAGACCGCAGAGTTTCTCTATAAGTGCAGCGACTTCTATTATCCCGAACATGAATATGGGGTGCTGTGGAGCGATCCGCACTTGAAGATCGACTGGAATGTTGCCGATCCGATTCTTTCCCCGAAAGACCAGAAATATCTTCCCTTGGCCCAGGTGCCGCAGGAATTGCTGCCGAAGTACGAGAAGTGATGACTTAGTGCTTGTATCGAAATCGTACATTCTCGCGAGCGTATAATCGACGTTTATGGGTACGCACGCGCATCCGCCACATGGAACTCCGCAGCAGCAAGGACCGCAGCCGCTTCCCGGCATTCAGAATGTCGTGGCTATCGGCTCAGGCAAAGGTGGGGTAGGGAAGACCACGATCTCGGTCAATCTTGCTGTTGCTTTGAGCCGGATGGGATTCAAAGTCGGGCTGCTTGATGGTGATGTTTACGGCCCCAACGTTCCCCTGATGTTGGGCATAAGCGCCCAGCCGAAGGTTGTGGGTGAGAACCGCCTCGAACCCCTGCAGCAACACGGCATCCGGGCGATCTCTGTTGGCTTCCTCAATCCCGGCGATAAGCCCCTGATCTGGCGCGGGCCCATGTTGCACTCCATCATCCGCCAGTTCCTGCAGCAGGTGGAGTGGGGGCAACTGGATTATCTGCTGATTGACCTGCCTCCGGGGACCGGCGATGTGGCCATCTCGCTCATCCAGACGGTTCCGGTCAGCGGCGCCATTGTGGTTTGCACGCCTTCGGATGTGGCCCTGCAGGACGCGCGCAAAGCCATTGAGATGTTTAAGCAACTCAGGGTCGATATCCTGGGCCTGGTAGAGAACATGAGCTATTTCATCTGCCCTCACTGCAATCATGAGGTGGATATCTTCTCCAAGGGCGGCGGCGAACGCACCGCCGGCATTTATGGCGTCCCTTTTTTGGGCGGGATTGAACTGGACGCCAGCATCCGGCAGGCGGGAGATTCGGGCCAGCCTATCTCACTGGGTGAAGGAAGCGAAAAATCCGGGCCGGGCAAATCATTCTATGACTTCGCCAAACGCGTAGTGGAACGCGTGAACGAACAAAACGCCAACCGCGGCGAAAGCGTGATCGAGATCCGGTTTCAAAGCTTCCAGTTCCGAGCAACTAAATTCAGAATATTGCTGCTTTATTCCAGGAGGACCAATGCAGAAATTGTTGTTGGTGCTGTTCGCTTTGGCTGTAAGCGCATTCGCCCAAGAGCGTGATTTTTCCAAGGTTGAGATCAAGGTGCAGCAGGTTTCCGGGTCCATTTACATGCTGAGCGGGGCCGGCGGCAACATCGGCGTTTCCGTAGGCGAAGACGGTGTGCTGCTTATCGATGATGAGTTCGCGCCGCTGGCGCCCAAGATCCAGGCGGCCATCAAGAGCATCAGTGATAAACCCATCCGCTGGGTGCTGAACACGCATTATCACGGCGATCACACGGGCGCGAATCAACCCATGGCCCAAGCCGGCGCGGAGATCATCGCGCACGACAACGTCCGCAAGCGCCTGACCGAAGGCCAGACCAAGGGGCCGGCGAAAGCAGATCCCGCTTCGAAAGAGGCACTACCCGTAATCACATTCGACAACTCGCTTACCGTCCACATCAACGGCGAAGACATCCGGGCACTGCATTTTGCCAACGGCCACACCGATGGCGACAGCATCATCTTCTTTCCCAAAGCAAACGTGGTTCACATGGGTGACGACTTCGTGACCTATGGGCTGCCATTCGTTGACGAAGCCGGTGGCGGCTCCGTCCACGGAATGGTCGAGAACGTGGAGAAGGCAATGGCTTCGGTTCCCGACAACGTGAAGGTCATCCCCGGCCATGGCTCGCTTTCGGCCAAGGCCGACGTCAAGAAATTCACCGACATGTTGCGAGACTGCATCGCCCTGGTCGAAGCCGGCAAGAAGAAGGGCAAATCGCTCGAGCAGATGAAGAAAGAAAATGTCATTGCCAAATACGACTCCGAGGGTACGGGTTTCGTGAAGCCCGGCGACTTCATTGAGCTGATCTACAACGAACTTCAAGGCATCAGGACCCAGCAGAAAAATACCAGGCATCACTGATTCCAGAGATACGCTGAAGTTGTTATAGAAACTTGCTAAAATACCCTATAGCGACTCGTCGCAGTCCATCTAAACTTTTGCATCTAATATAGTTAAGGATCAGTCCCTGTGCCGCAGCCGGTACAAATCGGGCCGCGTGGGCGAGAAATTCTAACCGCCATCGTGGAGACCTTCATAGAAACGGGGGAACCCGTGGGTTCGCGCATTCTTGCGCGCGAAAGCCGTGAAGGGTTGAGCGCGGCGACCATCCGCAACGTCATGGCCGACCTTACGGACGCAGGGTTCCTGGAGCAGCCCCATACCTCCGCGGGGCGCATCCCTACGGCTGAGGCTTATCGCTACTACGTCGAGCAAATCAGCGGGAAGGCCCACCTTTCGCAAGAAGAGGAGGGTAAGATCCAGAATTTTTTCCATGGAGTCTCCGACGTGCAGGAGTTCATGGAGCGTACTTCGCACGTGCTTTCCCTGATGTCCAGCGGTGTGGGTGTGGCCATCGCTTCCGGGGGCATTAACAATACTTTGGACCACGTATATTTCTCCCGGCTGGCGGAGCAAAAGATCCTGGCAGTGGTGGTCACCAAATCCGGAGTGGTACGCGACCGGGTTTTGCGGCTGGAGCGCGATGTTCCCCAGGGCGACCTGGACTTGGCTGCCCGCTACATCAACGACAACTTCCGCGGCTGGCTGATGGAAAAGATCAGGGCCGAGATTGGCCGCCGCATTGAGCAGGAGCGCAGCGAATACGACCGCCTGATGAAATCGGTGGAAATGCTTTACCGGCAGGGCGCGCTGGCCTCCGACGAGGCGGCACAGAGCATCTATGTAGAAGGCACGTCGAACCTTGTGGAGAATGAGCAAGACCGCGCGCGTTTGCGCGAGCTTTTGAAGACACTGGAAGAAAAGCAGCGGGTGGCGGAGCTACTCTCCGCCTATGTGGATGCCAAGCAGGAAGCGGTACGGGTGGTGATCGGACTCGAGGAAGCCGTTCCGGAGATGCGGAATTTTGTGCTGATTGGGGCGCCGGCACGCTCAGGCAACGAGGTTGTAGGGTCGCTGGCGGTGCTGGGACCTACGCGCATTGATTACGAGCACAGCATTACCGCCGTTTCTTATATTGCCCGCCTGTTTGACCGAATCCTAAATGAATCGGATGAATCTAAATAGTTTGAAATTTAAAGCAGGAAAGTCAAAAAGAGTTATGGCCCAGACGGACGCTAAACCTAACCTGGAAACCGAAGACGTGGAACACGAACTGCCCCCGGCTGAAACTGACGATGGCTACGTGGAAAGCTCTGCCCAAGCTGAAGCGGCTTCTTCCGAGACGGCTTCTGACGAACTGCAAAAGCTGAAGGCAGAGCGCGACCAGCTCTTTGACCGGCTGGCGCGGCTGCAGGCCGAATTTGACAATCATCGTAAACGCAGCGCCCGCGAGCAGCAGGAGTTCCGCGACTATGCCGTGGCCAACGCGGTGGCGTCGCTTCTGCCGGTGATGGATAGCCTGGATCTGGCATTGAAGAATTCTGCGGGCCAAAAGTCCGAAATCCGCTCCGGGGTGGAACTGGTGCGCAAGCAATTTGCAGACGCCCTCGCTAAACTTGGTCTTCGTGAGATTCCCGCAGAAGGCGAGCCCTTTGATCCGCAGTACCACCAGGCGATTGAGATGGTGGAAAGCGACAAGGTCCCGGACCATCA
>QIAW01000513.1 GCA_003225655.1 Acidobacteriota bacterium | reverse complement strand
TATTTCCGCCCTCAACATGCGTCCCATCAGCCGCGAGCAGCATGCTGCCGCCATCGAAGAGGTGCACAAGATCATCGCCCGCAATCACGGTTTTGATTACAACAACAAAGAAGCATTCGAAGGCTGGGACACCATCCAGAGCGAAGAGCAGGTGGGCAAGATTTTTACCGCCATGGACCTGTTCCTGGGCGGGGTCGGCATGGTGACCCTGATGCTGGGCGCCATCGGCATCATCAACATCATGCTGGTTTCGGTGACCGAGCGCACGCCCGAGATTGGCCTCAGAAAAGCCCTGGGCGCCACCAACCGCAATATCATGTCGCAGTTCTTTCTCGAAGGGGCGTTTCTCACCGGGCTGAGCGGAGGTTTAGGCATTGCGGCTGCCGCCGGCCTGATGGCCCTGATGGGCAGATTCGAGCCTCCCAACGGATTCGATCCGCCGCACCTGGTGCCCATGTCGGCCATGCTGGCGGTGCTTTCGCTGTCTGCCGCCGGAATTGTGGCTGGGTTGTATCCCGCGCGCAAAGCCGCGCTGCTGACGCCGGTAGAAGCGCTGAGGAGGGAGTAGGAAGTAAGAAGAAGTAAGAAGTAAGAAGTGTGAGGTAAGAAGTAAGAAGTAAGAAGCTAAAAGGTAGCTAAAAGCTAAAAGCTAAAAGCTAAAAGCCATTCCTCTAGAGGATCAAACACAGCTAGAAGCCAGCAGCTAGGAGCTTATTCTCATGACCCGCGATCTTCTCGGACAAGCCTATTCCGCCATGCGACACAATCGCCGGCGCACGGCGCTGACCGTGCTGGGCATGGCCTGGGGCATCGCGACGGTGGTGCTGCTGCTGGCCTATGGCGCGGGATTCGGCCAGGCCATTCACAATATCTTTGCCAACTTTGGCATGCAGATGATGGGCGTCTGGCCCGGCCGCACCTCGCTGCAGGCGGGCGGCTCCAAGTCGGGCACGCAGGTCCGTTTCACCCTCGATGACGTGCAGCACATTCAGGACCTGGTGCCGCTGGTGCGCCACATCTCGCCTGAGGGCTGGCTGCAAACCGATGTGCAGCATGAAGACCGCTCCTTCCAGCTTCCCGCCAACGCCTTCACCCCGGAGATTCAGTACATCCGGGCGATCCATGTAGAGAGCGGCCGGTTCTTCGGACCCGAAGATGAGATGGAGCACGCCCGCGTGGCGGTGCTGGGTTCGGATGCCCAAGGCCAAGCTTTTTCCCGAGAGTTTACCCTGGGCGAAAACATCCGTATTCACGGCATGACTTTTCAGGTCATCGGCGTGCTCGAGCCTCATATGCAGGAGGGCGACGACAATATCAACCAGATCATCTACATTCCTTTCAGCACCATGAGCGACCTGAAAGACATGCGCTACCTCGACGGCATCTGGATCAGCTACGATGGCACCGAGTACGAGAAGATTGAAGGCAACATCCGCAGCGTGCTGGCCAGCTATCACGGCTTTAATCCCAAGGACCCCAGGGCAGTCTTCATCTGGAACACCATGAAGGCGGTGAACAACTGGCAGATCATCACCGTGGCCCTTGAGGTGCTGCTGGCCTTCGTGGGCACGCTCACCCTGGGCATCGGCGGCGTGGGATTGATGAACATCATGTTGGTCTCGGTGACGCAGCGCACCCGTGAGATCGGCGTGGAAAAGGCGCTGGGAGCGCGCCGGCGCGACATCCTCATTCAATTCCTGGCCGAGGCGCTGGCCATCACGATAGTAGGCGGGATACTCGGCATCATTGTGGCCTATGCCATTTCTTTCGCTGTCGGCGTAATTCCCATGTATAGCATGATGGCCAAGAATGCCGAAGCAGGCGACCTCCATTTGGTGATCAAGCCCTTGAATCTGTTGATTGCGACGGTGATCCTCATGCTGGTAGGTATCGTGAGCGGCATGTTCCCCGCCATCAAGGCCGCCCGCATGGATCCCATTGAGGCGCTGCGCTACGAATAAAACTCACCGCGGATTTCACGGATGGCGCGGATTTGAAATGCAGTTCTCAGTTCCCTGTTGCCGAGCGCCAGGTCCAGCTTGTCCTAATTCCAATGAATCGAGAGCGGAACTGTTTAAAGTTGACGCTGACCAGGACCTCCTCAATAATGGCAGCTACTCTTTGAACACAGTCACAGAGCAGTTCCAGGAGATCTTATGCAATTAAGATCGCAGCTTAGACACCATTCTTCGCAATTCCTGCGCTTGATCACGCTATTCATTCTGACTGCGCTCTTGGTGGCGTGCTCGGCCTATGCTCAAGATGCTTACTGCCCACAGTCGATCTCCGTCAAACAGACGGCTGAAAAAGTTCCCGCGGGCTGGACCGCAGGACAAGAGAAAACGCCCAACAACCTTGCGGGCATAACCTTTTATGACGGACCTCCTGAGCAGGAAGCCAGCCTGGTCTACGACAAGTGGACGAAGCGCAATGGCTTGGCGTACGGAGTCTGGAGCTTCACTCCCAATTCCTCTTCCGGCATTTGGCTAAGCTGCCGCTACGCAGCGACCAACGTTGTGTTGAGCAAACGGCTTCCGGCGAGCACATCTGAATGTACCGTGACCTACAATCCCAAGGTTACTGTGGACGGCTATCCGGAAATACAGAAGATCGCCTGCCACTAAAC
>QIAW01000512.1 GCA_003225655.1 Acidobacteriota bacterium | reverse complement strand
GGGATAAAACAATTATGAGCATGCTGGAAATCAAGAACCTGCACGCCCGGGTCAACGACCGCGAGATCCTCAGAGGCATTGATCTCACGGTGAATGCCGGCGAGGTGCACTCGATCATGGGGCCAAACGGCTCGGGCAAGAGCACGCTGGCCCAGGTGCTGGCGCGGCGCGAGAGCTTTGAGATCACTCAGGGCGAAATTCTGTTCAACGGCAAAGACCTGCTCGCCATGAAGCCCGAGGAGGCCGCCGGTGAAGGCTTGTTCATGGCGTTCCAGTATCCGGTGGAGGTCCCCGGCATCAGCAATGCGTATTTCCTGCGCGCAGCGCTCAATGCGGTGCGCAAGTACCGCGGCCTGGAAGAGTTGGACGCGATGGACTTCCTCCCGCTGCTTAAAGAGAAGATGCGCTTGCTGGAAATGGATGAACGCTTCCTGAACCGTCCGGTGAACGAGGGGTTCTCAGGAGGGGAAAAGAAGCGCAACGAAATCGTGCAGATGGCGGTACTCGAGCCGCGGCTGGCCATTCTGGATGAGACCGATTCCGGCCTGGATATTGACGCGCTGAAAATTGTGGCCAGGGGCGTCAATACTATGCGCAGTCCCGAGCGCGCCGTGGTGCTGGTCACCCACTACCAGCGCTTGTTGAACCACATCGTGCCCGACTTCGTGCACGTGCTCGTTGACGGCCGGATCGCGAAATCCGGCGGGCCGGAGCTGGCGCTGGAACTTGAAGAAAGAGGTTACGGCTGGGCTGAATCCGCCACCGCGACGGTCTCGCGCTGAAGGTCCACTGAGGAGTAATGCAAGGTGAATACGATCACGGCAACAGAACGGCTGAGCGATTACCTCGAGATGTTCGCCGAGTTGCAGAAACGTACTGCCCGGCAACCGGCATGGCTGCGTACGTTGCGCGAAGACGCGTTCGCCCGCTTTTGCGAGATGGGCTTTCCGACCACGAAGGATGAAGACTGGCGATTTACCAATGTAAAGGCGATCTCGCAGACACCGTTCCGGCTATTGCCAGATACACACCAGCGGATTACGCCTGCTGATCTCCAGGCTTTTCGCATACCTCGGGCCGCTTGCCGAGCTGTGTTCGTGAATGGAGTCTTCGCTCCTCAACTATCAGATCCAGAGTTATCCGACCTCCGCTCGTTGCCGCCGGGGGTGAAGGTGGGCGGTCTGGCGGATGAGATCGCACAGAATCCTGCTGCCCTCGAACCGCACCTGGGCCGCTATATCAACTATGGGCGTGACGGGTTCTCTGCCCTCAATACAGCCTTCATCGAGGATGGCGCTTACGTTTATCTGCCGCGCCGCACTGTGCTCGAAGCGCCCATTCACCTGTTGTTCATCTCCGCTGGGAATGGTGATCCGGCCATGGCGCATCCGCACAGCCTGATCGTGGCCGAAGACGAAACCCAGGCCAGCATCGTCGAAGATTACATCTCTTTGGGGAGTGGCGCCTTTTTCTCCAACGTCGTTACCGAGCTGGCCGCAGGTGAAAACGCTGTGCTTTCCCATTACCTGATCGAACGCGAAGACCTTCAAGCCTTCAACATTTCTACTCTTCGCATGCAGCAGGCGCGAAGCGCTAATGTAAGCTCACACTCCGTGCTGCTGGGCGGCGCCCTGGTGCGCAACAACGTGCACCCGGTGCTCGGAGGCGAGGGCGGCGAGTGCCTGATCAACGGGCTGTTTATCGGCAATGGGCGCCAGCACATGGATAACTACATGCTGGTGGAACACGCCAGCCCGCATTGCAGCAGCCGCCAGTTTTACAACGGAATTCTCGACGGCCATTCGCATGGTGTCTTCCATGGGCGCATCATCGTTCACAAAGACGCGCAGAAGACTGACGCCAAGCAGACCAACCGCAATTTGTTGCTCTCCGACGACGCGCAAATTGACACCAAGCCGCAGCTTGAGATCTACGCCGATGACGTGAAGTGCACGCACGGCGCAACCATCGGCCAAATTGAGGAGAATGCGCTCTTTTATATGCGTTCCCGCGGAATCGATGAAGCTTCCGCCCGCCGGTTGTTACTTTTCGCCTTTGCCGGCGAGTCCCTGGAATGCATGAATTGCGCTGCGGTGCGCGAGTACCTGGCGGCTATTGTGCGGCAGTCATTGCCGGAAGGCAGACCCGCGCCTGCGAGTGGAGCGGTCGTACATGAAGCGAAAGAAAGACACTGGGAGGAGGTCGGATGAACGCTGCCACGAATTGGTCTCCCTCCATTGAATCGCAGGAAAAGCCGGCAGGGTTTGATGTCTTCAAAATCCGCGCGGACTTCCCTATCCTGGCTGTGAAGGTCCACGGGAAGCCGCTCGTGTATCTCGATAACGCCGCTACCACGCAAAAGCCGCAGGCTGTTATCGACGCCCTCATCCATTACTACACCTCAGAAAACGCCAATATTCATCGTGGCGTGCATGCGCTATCAGAGCTGGCCACCGAGAGCTTTGAGCAGGCGCGGATGAAAGTTCAGCGCTTTCTCCGTGCGGGTGATCCCGGCGAAATCGTGTTCGTGCGCGGGGCGACGGAAGGCATCAACCTGGTAGCACAGACATATGGCCGCACCCACGTCCGCTCGGGTGATGAAGTCATCATTTCGAGCCTCGAGCACCACTCCAACATCGTTCCCTGGCAGATTCTCTGCGAACAACAAGGGGCGCACCTGCGAGTGATTTCCATTAACGATGACGGCGAGCTGCTGCTGGAGGAGTTCGAAAAGCTATTGGGTCCTAAAACCAAATTCGTCGCCATTGCTCACGTCTCCAACGCGCTGGGCACGATCAATCCCGTGCGTAAGATGATTGAGATGGCGCACCATTGGAATGTGCCCGTGCTGGTGGATGGCGCCCAGGCGGCTCCTCACATTCCTATAGACGTGCAGGCGCTTGACTGTGATTTTTATGCCTTTTCCGGTCACAAGCTGTATGGGCCTACCGGTATCGGCGTGCTTTACGGAAAGAGGAAGCTGCTGGAGGCCATGCCCCCCTACCAGGGTGGCGGCGACATGATCAGCTCGGTCACTTTTGAAAAGACGCTCTACAATAAGTTGCCGTATAAGTTTGAAGCGGGAACACCAGATGTCTCTGGCGCGATTGGCCTCGGGGCTGCGATCGACTACGTCTCGAACATCGGCCTGGAGCGCATTGCAGCACATGAAG
>QIAW01000509.1 GCA_003225655.1 Acidobacteriota bacterium | reverse complement strand
AACGGGAAAATCTCGGAGCGTGCCGGTATATACACCCCGGTGCGCCCGTGAGATGGCGCGATCGGCGCAGGCGTCGCAGTAAATAGGGGCGACTCCCTCTTCATTGACGGGAACCTCCTGGTTACATTTCAGGCACTTGGGCATAAGTTGAGAGCAGTGAGTTATCGCGAATTACCAAGGCTATCACAGACAAAGAGATTATGATGCTCACGCGGTTGGAGTGATTGTAAAATCGGATAATCGGGTAATTGAAATTACTCAACTACGCAATCACTCCGAACTTTGCCGAGGTCTTTCATGACTGAAGTTGCTGTCCCAAGCCACACACCGCCTATGCCGCTCATAGCGTTGACGGAAGATGAAGTCCTCTTCCGCGAAAACATACGCCAGTTTGCCGAAGAAAAAATCCGGCCGTACGTCCGCGAGATGGACGAAAAGGGTGTCTTCGATCCCGCGATTATCCAGCAATTCTTTCAACTGGGGCTAATGAGCATCGAGATTCCCGCGGAGTACGGCGGCGGAAGCGGGACCTTCTTCGAAGCCCGCCTGGCTGTCGAAGAAATCTCCCGCGTCGACGCCTCGGCCGGGGTGATTGTTGACGTGCAGAACACCCTTACTGCGAATGCATTTCTCAAATGGGGAAACAACGAGCAGAAGAAAAAGTATCTCACGCGGATGGCAGCCGATACTGTAGGGGCGTACGCGCTCAGCGAGGCCGGCTCCGGCTCGGATGCCTTTGCTCTGCAGACGCGCGCCGAACTGAAGGGCAACGAATACATCCTCAACGGACGCAAACTGTGGATCACCAACGGCAAAGAGGCGGGAATCTTTATTTTGTTTGCCACCGTGGATCCCGCCGCCGGCTACAAAGGCATCACCGCCTTCATTATTGAAAAAGAGTTTCCCGGCTTCAGCGTAGGCAAGAAAGAAGACAAGCTGGGCATCAGGGCCTCGAGCACCTGCGAGCTGTTGCTGGAAGATTGCCGTGTGCCCAAGTCCAACGTTCTGGGCGAAGTCGGTAAAGGCTACAAGATCGCCATTGAGACGCTCAACGAAGGCCGCATCGGTATTGGCGCGCAGATGCTGGGCGTGGCCCGCGGGGCATGGGAATTCGCCACCCGCTACACGCAGGAGCGCAAACAGTTCGGCAAGGCGCTGGCGGATTTTCAGGGCATCCAGTTCCAGATTGCGCAGATGGCCACCGAAATCGAGGCCGCGCGCCTGCTGGTTTATAACGCCGCGCGCATGAAAGATGCCGGCATGAACTTTGTCAAAGAAGCGGCCATGGCCAAACTCTTTGCCTCACAGGTAGCCGAGCGCGTGACCTCGCTGTGCGTAGAAATCTACGGCGGATACGGATTCACCAAAGACTATCCCGTGGAAAAATATTACCGCGACGCCAAAATCGGCAAAATCTACGAAGGCACCTCGAACATGCAATTACAGACGATCGCGAAGCTGGTCATGGGAAAGTAGATTGAGTCATCAGGTCATCGGAGCATTGAAAACAGAATGCAGAGTAAGCCATCTTTGCCTCCCAGCGAACCGCGAGAAATCCTAAAATCACGATCAATAACTCAATGATTCAATGATTCAATCCTCCTAAAACACTGAATCCACAGAAGTAAATGCCTTAACCCCTTGTTCTCATCTGCTTTTTCCACTACACTTGGCGCAAATATATTCCTCGCTGTAATTCCCCAGGCCAGAATGCAAGTTTCCAGCGAGGAGTCCGGAGAACCACGTGCCGCAGGATCTCACACGTGAGCTGCTGGACACAGCGGCAGTTCACAAGTTTTACTTGCAACTTCTGGAAAAACACATGGGACAATCTTTTCCTGTCCCGCAGGAAGTTTGCCAGCCTGACGTGTCCACCGAACGGCATGGCCAGACGTTGCAGCAGATGAAGGCCTGGCTGCGCCTGCTCGATATGGCCATCACCGCGCCGATGATGCGTGACGCGCTCAAGGAGCATGAGCTGGCCGGCGAGATCTCAGAGTCACTGTTCCGCTATTACATCTTCAAGTCTTCGCACCTTGATGCCGACCGCGACAAGACCGACTTCCTGGGGACGAATCTTCTGCGCAATCCTGGCCCCACCGCCCAGCGCCCGCCCGCGGCCCCCGGCGGAGGACACGTCGGCGAAGCCTATTCTTATGTCTTCAGCCAGAAGCAGGCGCAGGAATACGAACTTGAGATCCAGCAGATCATCTCCGAACCGGTGGAGCCGCTGCCTACCGAGCACCAGCAGTTGTTGCGCGAGTTCCAATATCTGCACCAGGAGTCGAACGAGTTCCGTACCTTTGACGAGCTTATGGATTCCGGCATCCTGCAGCGCGTGCGCGAGCTGAAGAGCCACTTTGGGGCGTCGTTTTATCATCCCCAGGTGCTCGCCTCGAGCGCCGTCTACAACGTGTTTTTCGGAAAGCGCTTTGACGAACTGTTTCGTGAGGCCACCAACCAGATTAAGGCCTTCGCCGCCAAGGTGCAGCAGGATGGCGGCAGCATCATGAGCCGCGTAGATGGCGACGTCACGGTCAAGAACCTGGCCGAGGTGGAGGAGAACAAAATCCTGACCCAGGAATACGGGCGGGCCCGGGAAAATTTTCAGCAAATTTCAAAATTCAAGAAGGCGGTGGATAGCCGGCGCTCCGCCCGCAGCACGGCGATCCATACTCCCCCGCCCCGCCCTGCGCCCACAGCGGCGCCGTCGCGCAGCGCTTTGCCTCCCTCTCCTCAAGGAGTACAGGCGCTGGCCGATGCTCCCGGCCGCGGATTCATTGCCAGCAGCATTGAAGAGACCAAGATTCGGGGAACGATCGATTCCATCCGCAACTTCGTGCACGCCGCCGATCCCGCCATGGCCAACATTGTGCCCATGCGCAACGGCAATCTCGTGCTGACTCCGCTCGAAGCCGAGGCCTTTCGTGCCGAATATCATGCCGAAAAGAGCTTCCGCGCCGATTACGTTAATTCGCTTTG
>QIAW01000508.1 GCA_003225655.1 Acidobacteriota bacterium | reverse complement strand
TTTCCCAGCGAGACGAGACTCGCGGTCACATCGAGCGAATCAGGAGCCAGCTTCTGACCTAACGCCAGTGCCTGGCGATGATATTCCTCCGCTGCCGCGAAATCGCCTTGCTGGGTGACTACCTCGGCCAGTTTGTGGAGACTTTCACACACGGCCAGGGAATCAGGCGCCAGTTTTTGCCGAAGCGCAAGGCTCTGCTTGTAGTATTGCGCCGCGGCCGCCAGGCCACCTTGATCGAGCGCGAGATTTCCCATGCTGTTGAGGCTGGAAGCTGCCTCGAGAGAATCGGGCGCCAGCTTTTGCCGCAACGCAAGGGCCTGCTGATAGTACGCTCCCGCTTTTGCCAGATCGCCTTGTTTTCTGGCTACATTTCCCACAGCGTTGAGACTGGTCGCCATCTCCAGCGAGTTAGGGGCCAGCTTTTGGCGCAGAGCGAGCGCCCGCTGGTAATACTGCCCCGCCTTTTCTATGTCGCCTTCCTGATAGGCAACGCTTCCCACCCCATTGATTGCTTCGGCAAGCTGCAGTGAGTTCGGTGCAGCTTTTTCGTCAATGCTTACTGCCGCGGCCCAGAACCTTGCTGCCAGGTCGAAATATCGCCGATTGTAGCTGGAACGGGCCGCGGCATGGAGCTTCTCAGCCGCCGCCAACGGCCGCCTGGATTCCCCGGACGCAACCGAGAGCATGCGCGTGAACAAGTTTTCAGCTTCGGCTGATTTCTCTGGCATGAGAAGGAGACCCGCGCTTGACAGTGCTTCGATGAGTCCGGGGCCATCGCCTGCGCTTTCCCATGCGCTTGCCGTGTCGCGCCACGCGCTGATGGCTGCGTCGTCATGGCCGAGGGCCTGTAGCACCAAGGCCCGTGACCGATTGGCGCAAGCCCTGCCGGCCGTATCTTTTTCGGTCCGGGCCAGGACCGCCACTTGTTCTGTTGCCTGTAGCGCCTTTTCCAGTTGATTGGCCAGGCTTAAGCGGTCAGATTCTTCGAGAGTCTGCTGTACCGGTGCGGAAGGCTTGGGCTCGGCTGGTTCGGCAGGCGATTCGTTGTCGGCCCAGCCGGCGCCGAGCGCGAGGAAAAGCAAGCCTGTGAGAAAGCATGTCTTGTTGCGCCCTATGACAACTTTACCCTTCATCCATACCTCGGCACAAAACTACCAGCGTGCAGTGACTTGCCAAGTGCTTGCTTCAGGAGGGGGGAACTCCTATCGAGTGGCGGCGATGCGAAAAGGGAACTGCACGAGATAGTGTTCTTGAGCACCATCAAGGCCGGAAATTTGCAACGTATACGATCCGGGCTTCAAGAGTTCCTTCCGGATCAGATAACTCAACGTTCCATCTAATTGAGCCACCTGGTCCGACTGCACAGTTTTTCCCGAGCTGTCTTGCAAGACCAGTTTGTATCCTTTATATTGCCCCAGCTCGGGCGACAAGTTGGCCTGCAAAATCACGAACAGCTTCGAATCCGGAAGCCTGGTCGCAGGTATGCTGTCGCCGCGTCCGGTCGAAAGCAGCAGCACATAAGCGGCATCAGCCGGGGGCTTTACGTATGTCCCCAGTTTCCGGCGGAGCTCGGCGATGGTCTTTTCCTGGTACTGCTTCTGAGAGGAGTCCTGGGCGAGTGCGGCTGCCTGGGGCACGGCGGTCTGAGCTGGAGCAGGCTGGTTCGCACGCGCCGCCTCTGAGGGCGCACTTGTCTCGGCGACATTCGTGTTGGCAATGCTAGGGTTATATTCCGCTTCCCGGCGCTGTATCTGGTGTTTCAAGCTTACGATTTGGCCTATCTCTATGCCCTGCAGGACGGCGAACGCTAACAGCAGAGCAAAGGCAGGTTTTTTCCAAACTGAAAAAAATGCCTGTGAGAAGCTTGCGGCCGTTCTTTCTTCGGGCCCGGATACATTCTCTTTCTCGTTTTCGAGTACCGACCAGTAGATTCTTTCGCAATCCGCGCATTTGTCGCGTTCAAAGTGCCGCTGGATTTTCGCCCGCTCTTCCGCCGCCAGCAGCTTAGGATCGACCGCCAACTGGATGATCTGTTCTTCCCTGGGATGAATCAATCCCATTCTGCGTTCCTCACCAGATTTGTGGAGCCGATGTACGAAGCGATCAAGCGCCCAGAAGGTTTGTGCACACTCGTCGCATTCCGCTACGTGGGAATCCACCGGTCCGCGGTCTTCGGGGCTAAGTTCCTGGTAGGAGAGGACCCGCGCGGCAATTTCTTTATCGTGGCAGGTCATACCCGCTGCCTCTCCTTATGCAGCAGGATTTGCTGTCTCTGCTGGTGGCTGTCGAGAAGATAGGTGCGCAGGTGTTTCTTGGCCCGGAGCAATGACGTGTTTACGGTGTTGATCGACTTCTGAAGTTTTTGGGCGATCTCGGTGGGAGTGTAGTCGTAAACGTAACGCAGCTCGATGACGGTCCTTTCAAATCTATTCTTGAGCGCCCGGTCCAGGGTTTTCTTGAGTTCTTGATCGGCAAGGCTGGAGTCGGAGGCGCCGGCGTGCACCCGATCTTCGGTCTCAGAACAGTATTGCAGCAGGACCGGCGCCCGCTTCTCTGAGCGCAGCACGTTTCTGCAATGGTGGTAGGTGATGGAGCGAATCCAGTTCTTTAAACAGTCTTCTGAATCGGCAAGGCAGGTATCGATCTTCTTCCACACTTGCGTGCGAATTTCCTGCCACAGATCTTCTTCCTGATATGTGAGGCGGTGGTTACGGATGATCCTTAATACGGAGGGTTTGACCTTTGCTTCCAGGAACGTGTCGGCTTCGCCATCATGTTCCTTAATCTGCTGTATCAATTTTTTGAATTCGGAAGTGCGGTTCACGAGGGAATCCTAGCAGTTTTATAGTGCTCATGGTATCGCTGAATTACTAAATGGTTCGATTTAAATAACTTAACTATTACGAGATTACTATTTGATAACCAATCGCCTCTTCTCACGACCTTATTAACACCCAATGTGAGGCATTGTTTCGGCTGATAAAGGTTCATCATCCAAAAATCTTATCGGTCCGATTGATTATCTGAACAGTGGCCGGCCCCCTTGGGTGTCTCTATAAACAAGCGCTGAAGTCTGTATCCGGTTAGCGGGCGCCAAGCCAGACCACATTCCGTTCCCTAGGAGAAGAGATGCATCGTCGAGATACCTTTTTGTCTTGTATGAGCGCAATAGGAACATTCCACGCAAAAGAACATGTGAAGTGGTCGCGGCCGTTGCTCAGTGTTATTTCACTGCTGGCGCTCATGATGCTGGCCGCCCTGCCGGCGGCGAGCCAATGCCAGCGAAATGTCGCCGTCAGCTCCAATGCGCAGCTTGCAAGCGCACTTTCGGGCGCGCAGCCGGGGGATTGTATCTCTCTCGCGAATGGCACATACAGTGGTTTTACCGTCACTCATTCCGGCACCACCAGTGCGCCGATTGTGATCCAGGCCGCCAGCTTGGGCGGCGCCACTGTTAGCTCGGGCATTATTCACCTGGCCCAGACCTCGTTTGTCACTATCGCCGGATTGATCATTACGACAAATGGATCTACCCAGACAATCGACGGGGAATCGTTCGGTGTCGGCATTTGGTTTGAGGCTACGCAGCACTGCCGGCTGACCCGCTCGCGGCTGCACATGGGCGGGGCCGCGGGAAACACGCAGTGGGTAATGCTGAGCGGCGCCAGCGATTCCAACGAAGTTGACCACAACGAGTTCGGCCCCAATATCGTGCACGGTAACCATTATGTGTGGCCGCGCGGAAACCGTACCATCCCCGGCGTTACTCCGCCATCGGACCGCACCTCGTGGGCCAACGGGAACGGCCCCGTCAATCCGAACATGGCGCGGCACACGCTGATTGACTTCAACTACTTCCATGACCAGGGCGCCGGCTCTGCAGAGACCATCGTGCTGGGCGCGATCGGCGTCACCGGTGACTATCAGAACACTTTTACTACGGTTGAGAACAATCTCTTCGTGAACTCCGATGGAGACCCGGAGGTTATCTCGGTCAAGTCTTCGAGTAACACGGTCCGCTACAACACGTTGCGTATAATTCCTTTTACGGGAACTTCGTTCTGGGCGGAGGGAAATCAGGATCAGGCGGCGTCAAACTGAACGAGATGAACCATGTGGTTTACAACAACTATATCGAGAACGTGAACCAGTATCCCATCATGCTGGAAAACGGAGACCCCTACAATTCTTCGACCTTCGCTCACGCCCGTGTCGTCGACGCTCATATCGCCTATAACACCGTAGTGAACGGCGCCAGGGAAGTGCTGATTGGCCACAGCAGCCGTACCCTTCCTCCCACAGGAATGATCTTCGCCAACAACGTGATCTCAGGCACCAACTTTGTTGACAGCGGTTCGGTGAACTCGACGTATAGCCAGAACATCAGCTTTCCGGTAAATCCTGGACGGGCTGGGTTCACTGTAGTTGATCCCAGGCTTACGACTGTAAACGGAATTCAGAAGCTCTCAGCCGGCAGCCCGGCAATCGGATTTGCCAACGCCAACTTCTTTCCGTTTGTGACCGATGATATGGATGGTCAGGCCCGCGATGGCGCTCCCGACGCCGGTGCTGATGAGTTTTCTTCTGCGCCGATTACGCGCAGACCGCTCACGACAGCCGACGTTGGCCCCACTGCGGCGGGCGGGGCGGACTTTTCTGTCTCAGCAACGCCGAATTCCCAGACCATCACCGCCGGTGGAAGCACTAGCTACGCCGTAACCGTAGCGGCGCTGAGCGGCACTCCGGGCACCATCAACTTGACGGTGAGCGGCGTGCCTAGTGGGGCGAGTGCCTCGCTCAATCCCAGCTCCGTGAGCAACTCAGGTTCTTCCACGCTGAGCGTGTCGACCTCGAGTTCCACGGCCCCTGGCACATACACCCTGACCATCCACGGTACAAGCGCTGCGGTGGCGCATTCTACGACGGTGACCCTGATCGTGAGTGCACTGCCAGATTTCTCCATCGCAGCCTCGCCCGCTTCGCAAACCGTGACTGCCGGCAACGGCACTACGTATACGGTCAGCGTGGGGGCACTCAATGGATTCACCGGAACTGTGTCGCTGAGCACCAGCGGCGTGCCTTCTGGCGTCACCGCCAGTTTGAATCCGGCTTCTGTGACCGACTCGGGTAATTCCACCCTGACCATCTCTACGTCAGCTACGGCTGCGTCCGGCACGATCACCATAACGGGAACAAGCGGCAGTACCAGCCACAGCACCAGCGTCCAGCTCACGGTGAACCCGGCCAATGTCTGTGCGCCGCTAACGCCCGCAGATGGAGCATGGCACAACAACGCATTTGCTGCGCGGAGTGGAACCTTTACCGCCACGTTTGACGCCACGCCTTCCGTTGCTCAAGAGAGCGCGGCCGTCGGTCTGTCGCACGGGGCGCAAACTGCTTTCTCAGGGTTTGCCAACATCGTTGTCTTCACCACAGCAGGCACAATCCAGGCGCGGAATGGCGGGGCCTATACGGCGGCATCCACGATTCCTTTCTCAGCCGGGGTCAAGTACCACTTCCGGTTGGCGATCAACGTGACAGCTCACACCTACTCGATCTTCGTGACGCCCGCGGGCGGATCGGAGATAACGGTGGGCTCAAACTTCGCCTTCCGCACCGAGCAGAACACCGTAACCAGCCTTGAGTAACCAGCCTTGACCATTGGGAAAGCCTGGTCAATACGACGCCCGGAGGCACCTTGCAGGTTTGCAACTTCACCACTTTCTAGACCAAAAACCTTCTGGGAGACGAACTGGACCGCCGAGGGCCGGGCCGTCTCCCAGAATTGAACCGCCATGATCTTGCGCGGCACGGGCCGCGCAGAGAAAGTACAGATGCACATTATCAACACGAGGCCCAGCCGCACGGGGACTCACGAATATCAATTTGCATGAGGAGAGTAAACGAATGTTGACGCATAACCAATCCCGAGCGATACCAATTTTTGCTTTTGTACTCTTTGTCCTTTGTGTACCGGCGCTGTTTGCGCAAACTATCCTGACTGCCGACGGCCATACGGCTGCTTATACGCAGTTCCAAAATGTATTAGGGGTTACGCCCGAGAACCCCGACTGCAGCCATACGTCTTTTGGCCCGCACATCACGCAAACAACCGACAGTATTCTTGGAGTGCCGGTTTTTGTTTTTAACATTCACGTCACGCCGGACAACGACCGCTGTATAAACTTCGACCGGCAACGCCTGGAGGCGAAGACTGATACCGGTTCGCCGGACGCCCTCAAGGGCTTCAACGGCGACACCATCACCTATCAGTGGAAATTTCGATTGCCCAGCGGTTTTCGTTCCTCATCGCACTTTACCCACATACACCAGATCAAGGGAGGCTTGCAGCCCGCGGCCAGCGGGGCGCCGGTCATGACCCTGACCACACGCGCAGGCAGCCCCGATCAGATACAACTGATCTATCAGGATGGCACCGTAAAGACACATGCCGACCTGTCGCCCTTCCTCAATACGTGGGTCGTGGCCACGGAAACTGTCAAGGTGAGCACCAGCGGCACCTATTCGATCGTGATCAAGACCCTCAGTGGCGGCCAGACCCTTCTCTCCTACAGCAATAGCAACATCAATATGTTCCCCACGCAGACGGGTACCGGCTTCATCCGGCCGAAGTGGGGGATTTACCGCAGCCTGTTAGAGAGCTCTGTTTTACGCGACGAACAGATACACTTTAACGATTTCTGCGTGGCAAAAGCGCCGCTCGCTTGTCCGGGCAGCCAGCCGGCGCCAAACTTTTCGCTCTCGGCAACGCCTACCTCGCGCACTGTGACCGCCGGCGGTTCGCCCACCTATGCCGCCAGCATTACACCTTCCAACGGATTCAACGGCACGGTCACCCTCGGAGTGAGTGGCCTGCCCAGCGGGGCTTCTGCGTCGTTCAGTCCAGCTTCAGTGACGGGCTCAGGTTCATCGACCCTGAGCGTATCAACTTCCAGCTCGACTCCGGCGGGCACCTACACGCTGACGATCTCGGGCGTGAGCGGCAGCCTTAACCACGGCACTCCGGTGACCCTGGTGGTAAGTCCAACCAGCGTCTGCACGATCATTCCGGCAGATGGAGCATGGCACAACACGGCCTTCGCTTCGCATAGCGGGACTTTCACGGCGAGCTTTGACGCGACACCGTCGGTTGCAAAAGAAAGTGCCGCCGTGGGGCTGTCGCACGGGGCACAAACCGCCTATAGCGGCTTTGCCAATCTGGTTATCTTCACCACTGCGGGCACAATCCAGGCGCGGAATGGCGGAAGCTATACTGCGGCTTCGACCATTTTATTTTCGCCGAACGTCAGTTACCACTTCCGGTTGGCGATCAACGTTACCGGACACACCTACTCGATCTTCGTGACGCCGGCGGGCGGCTCAGAGATCACGGTGGGCTCGAACTTTGCCTTCCGTACCGAGCAGAACACAGTGACCAGCCTCGACCACTGGGGAGCTCTGGTGAATACCACACCCGGAGGTACGCTGCAGGTTTGCAACTTTGCCGTCCAGTAGAAGAGCGGATTTTTTGAGGAAGGATTCACAGTTTGGGACTATTGGCGTGCGGACCAATGGACCAAGAGAATGCGGTCTATTCTGCTGCCAGGCAGCGATAGACCGCATCCGCTCAGAAACACAAGCTCAGAAAAACAGAAAGGGAATTGAGGAAAAAAGGACTAAAAACCTAGCGAAACTGTAAGCAGAGAAGTTGCAAAGAAGTTATTCAGTTTGGGGTTATCGGAGTGCGGACCAATGACCCCAGAGGACGCGGTTGAGTCTGCTGCCAGGCAGAACAACCGCGCCCTGATAACTATTCCTAGGGTACCCGTACCCTGGTGTGAGGAAAGAGATATCAAACCATTGCATTTCGAGGAAGGATCCCACATCATTTCATGGAGGGATCTCTGAAGATTGCAGTTCTGATATATACGTTCAGACTGCCGGTCAGAGATGAGAATGACAAGCAAAGAAACAATCCGGCTAGTCCAGTTCATTTGTGCCCTATATGCTTGATACTAAGGGATTTAACAAAACCGCATGAGTAGTTGGCTTGTACCCCCAACTACAATTGCTGAAAGCGGCTCATGAGAAGCCGCGAGAAATTTGAGTTGAGGTGGAAGAAGCCAGATGACGTCGAACTCAAAGAGAACATCCTCTGTAAAGCGGAAACCCGCGCCGGTTCCAGTGCCGAACGACCTTCTGAAACTTCAAGGCGCATGGAAGATTACCGCGCTCGAAGCCGACGGAGAGCACAATCCGCCTGAAGTCTTCAGCGGCTCCCAGATAGTCATCAAAAACAAGAAATTTATTTCCATCGGAATGGGCGCAGTCTACGAAGGGAGATTGGAACTTTACCCATCGAAAAAGCCGAAGGCTTTTAATCTGGTGTTTACCGCGGGCCCCGAAAAAGGAAATCCGCATCCCGGTATCTACAAGCTGGATGGAAATAGCTGGACAATTTGCTTTGCCACCAGAGACAATCGGCGTCCCAACAAATTTGCCACCAAGGCTGGTACTGGTGTTGTTCTGGAAACTCTCGAGCGTGCCGACAGCACGAAACACAGCAAACAGAGTGCCGGAGCGCACAGCAAGGAATCTCAGGCAGGGAATGGCGGTTCAAAAAGAGGTACAGATGCCATTCAACTCGAGCCTCTCGCCGGTGGAACTGCGACCCTGATCGAGGGCGAATGGACGATGGCTTCAGGCGTCTTCAGCGGCAAGCCACTCGAAGAGACCATGGTGAAATTCTGCAAACGTGTTACGCGGGGGAACGTGACTGCTGTTTATGCCGGACCGCAGGTTTTTCTAAAGGCGAAGTTTACCCTCGATGATTCCAAAGATCCACACAACCTTGACTATGTAAACCTTCAAGGTGCAAGCGCAGGAAAATCGCAGGCTGGCATCTATGAATTGAGCGGTGCAACGCTGAAGATTTGCATGTCTGCACCGGGGGAACCGCGGCCTCGAGATTTTTCTTCAAAGCCCGGCGACGACCGAACGTATACCACCTGGCGGCTAACGAAAAAGTAGTTGAAGCAGGAAAGGCCGCGGAGAGACTTAGACCTTCCGACGCAAGCGTCTGCATGATAGGATTCCCCTCACCATGCGGCGCACATTTTTGCTCTT
>QIAW01000507.1:5881-8762 GCA_003225655.1 Acidobacteriota bacterium | reverse complement strand
CCGGTCTGGGATGAGCACTGCATGGTTCCTCGCCGCACCACCTTGGTGGGGGTGCCATCGGGGAAAGCGGTGTTGTAGTTGGCGGCGCGAAGTTTGCTGCTGAGGTTCTTCAATTCCTCGCTGCCCCGAACCCACTTGGCATCTTCCACCGGACCCGCGGTGGAAAACAGGAGCAGAAAATCGCCGCTGCGGTCGGGAGTCGCCGCGCTTTGTGCCTTGTCTTTATCCGGCTGCGGCGGCAGGATCTTGCCCAGAGAGACGGTCCGCGCCTTCATCAGCTCATCTTTGTATTTCTTCACATACTGATCGACTTTGGTGTCGCCGCCTACCAGGCTGGCCAGGCGCCCGCGAGTATCCGGACTGGGATGCAAGCTGCCCAGCGCCAGCGCATACCAGTGGATGGCGTCCTCCTTTTTGCCGCGCTTTTCGTAGATTTGCCCCAGGTGGTCGATCACCTCGCCGTGCTGCGTAAGTCCAACGGCCGCCCGGATATATTTCTCTGCGCGGTCCAGTTCCCCCTGGTGGAAGTACACCCAGCCCAGCGTATCCCAATATGAGGCCAGGCTGTTGACCAGCCCAAACTCCTCCATCTCGGGATGGTCCAGAGTGACGGTGCGCAGGCGAGTGGAGGTCTCATCCACGGCGCTCTGGGCGTATTCCAGGGCGCGTTCGAGATGCACACTCTTTTGCGTGAGTTCGTAGCTGACGTCGTTCAGGATCTCCGGCGAGCGATTGAGCTGCACGGCCTTGTCAAAGGCTGCCAGCGCCTTTTCTGGCATGTTGGTATTCAGATAGGCGCTGCCCAGCTCGGCGCGCAACAGGGCATTATCAGATTGCAGCGAGACTGCCTGCTCAAACTCGGGTACGGCCTCGGTCCAGCGATGGCGGTTGGAATAAATGGTCCCCAGCATGGAATGCGCCCGCAAATCCAGAGGATTAATCTCCAGTTGCTTGCGGTAGGCTGAGATGGCATCGTCAAATTTATCTTGCTGGAAGAGGGTCAGGCCCAGGGCGCCGTAGGAACGGTCGTCATAAGGATTGAGTTCGATCTGGCGGTGGAAGGCCTGCTCGGAAAGATCGAACTGGCGCAGAACTCCGTAGACTACGCCCAGTTGCAGCCAGGCGTCGCTGTGCTTGGGCTCGAGTTCCACCACGCGTTTAAGCAGCGCCACCGCCACTTCATAGCGTTGCGCCTGCATGGCCGAGCGGGCGGCGTCTTCGAGGTCATCTGCCTTGGCGGATTTTGGTACCGCTGGAGTTGCGCTGCCGGCGATCGCGCTCTCCAGCGAGATTTTTTGCTCGCCGTCAGATTCCACCGCCCGGCGAAAGGCCAGATAATCCCGCGAGCGGGCAGATGGCAGCTCGCGCATTTTGATGGTAATTTTGCGTTGTCCCGTCGCCGATTGGCCCTCAATCTTGTAGCTGGAGTGATATTCGCCGTAGTCGCGGAGCAAATTTACCGGCACCATTGAGCCCAAGGTGAACTTCTCGGGAACCACGAGATGAAAGCGGCTTGTGAATTCAATAGGACCGCCAAAACGAATGGGGTCGTCGTCGGGATCGGGGTCGGGATCGGCGCCGGGGAGCGAAAAACGCATCAACATGGGCAGCTCGATCTCAGTCTGCTTGCCCGACCAATCGAAGAAATTGGCGACCGCAACATCGTACTCAACGGTCAGGGGTTCGCTGGTGGTCTCGAGCTCGCTCAGGTGCAGGTCAGAAATTTCGCCATCCAGTCCCTGGCTGGCGGCGCCGTATTTCATCACGTCTTTCCACTTGTTGCGGGGGACGCGGCGCAGCAGAGAGCGCATCATGACCTCGGAGTCACCGCGCAGTTCGAGACGTACGTGCGCGTCAAGCTTGCCCAGTTCGGAAATCTTGCCGTCGAGCTGCGCAATCTGGTAGTTGGGGACCGCCGGATCCGATGGCGTCTCGACGATTTTTGGCGCTCCCTCCTGCGGAATCATCAGCGCCTTCTTGGCGCGAATCTGGCTCAGCAGCAACTGAAAGGGAGCGACCTCGGAGGTCGTATCCATCCAAAATACCTGCTTGCCGAGAGGAACGTAGGTGATGACGTGATCAAATTGCGAGGGCGAGGGAACGTCTTCATCAAGCTTGCGGGAGCTGTCAATGAGCACGGCGTTGGCGCTTAGCCCCACGGCGCGCAACAACGAGCTCAAAAGCGTGTGTTTGTCTTTGCAATCGCCGTACTGGTTGGCCAGGATTTCTCCGGCGGGATGGGGTTGGTAGCGTCCTCGGCCCAGTGAGAGACTTACATAGCGGAAATTCCTGGCCACGTAATCATAAAGCGCCTGCACTTTGCCCAGGTCAGTCTGGGAATCCTTCGTGATTTCTGCGGCCTTGGCCTTGATCTCAGGTGTGGGGGCAATACGGTCTTTTTCCAGGCTGGCGTACCAGCGGCCAAGCTCCTCCCAGCTCTGAAACGTCGTCATCTCCACATCTGACTGCTCGTCTTTGTAGCTGTGTTTCTTCTTTTTCTTCTTGCTGGAGGAAGAATCGTCGTCTTCGTCTTGATCAAGATGCGAGCTCTTCCAGGCGTAAATCTTGCGGTCTTTCTCCTGCGAGATCTTGGGGGCGTATTCGTCTTTGGTCTTGATCTTGATTTTGCGGTCGGCCGGGATATTCACTTCTAACTGCTCGTCGAGCACAATACCGTGCTTGGCAAAGTCATATTCAAACCAGAATTGTCCCGGCGCCAGCGGCGTGTGCGTGCTCGTAGTGGTGGAGTATTCCAGGATCTCTCCGGGACGGAGCGCGGGCACGGTCACGTGCTTTTCACGGTAGTCGGTGTAGACCGGCGCCTCGCGCAGTACGGGAGAGGTCATATCCTGCACGGCATCGGGCGTGGCCGTCACTACCG
>QIAW01000507.1:0-5847 GCA_003225655.1 Acidobacteriota bacterium | reverse complement strand
AAGCTGCCCCATCTGGCTTACCCCCGCTTCGCTCTGCACGCGGATGTGCGCGGTCACGTTCTTGCTGCCGGTGCCGTCGTTTTCAAAGCGCTCCACCGTGCGATAGGATTCGTAAACAACCGCTTCCTGGGAGTAATCCGCAGCTTTTGCGGAGGGTTTGGCGGCGCTGTCGTCAGGGGAGGGAGTGGCCGGTTTAGCGTCATTCTGAGCTGCAGCAAACAAGGATAGAAATACGAATACTACGAGAAACCAGGGGCGCATCAACTTGGACATATGATGTGATTTTACGTCAGTTTTTGCCTGGAGCGACCAGCAGCGAAGATTAAACGAAGGCCATTCAGGCCAGGCCTTAACCTATGTAAAGTCGCCGCAACTGAGAACTGTCTTCTGGCTACCTGCCGCGCCAAGTCCACATCTCTATAAGAAGCAGTTCTTATTTCCATGCGCACCATTGCCCTAGGCAGCGTAGTTCCAATTGAACGGATAGACGTCAACGCCTTCACCATACCTACCAACACCGTTGAAGCCGACGGCACGCTTTCATGGAATAGAACCAGCGTAATTGTGGCGGAAGCGCATGCCGGCGGCGAGTGTGGCCTGGGATACACCTACGGTGACAATGCTGTTGCAACATTGATCCAGAGCACGTTGCGAACTGAAGTTGAAGGAAGGGATGCCCTCGCGGTCACTGCGGCCTGGGATGTCATGGTGCGGAGGATCCGCAACCTGGGACGCCCTGGTATTTCATCCATGGCAATTGCGGCCGTGGATGTGGCGCTCTGGGATCTGAAAGCTCGTCTGCTTAATCTGCCGCTGGCTCGCCTGCTGGGGATGGTGCACAACGAGGTCCCGGTTTATGGCAGCGGCGGATTCACATCCTACTCCATCGGGCAATTGCAGGAGCAGCTCTCGCAATGGGTGCAGCAGGGCATCGCCGCCGTGAAAATGAAAATCGGCGCGCGTCCGCAGGAGGATGTTAGAAGAGTGCAGGCTGCGCGCAAGGCAATCGGCAACGAGGCGCAGCTTTTTGTTGACGCCAACGGCGCTTACAGTCGCAAGCAGGCGCTGGCCAAGGCCGAAGAATTCACCGAGTTTGGAGTGAGCTGGTTCGAGGAGCCGGTATCGTCGGACGATCTGGAAGGCCTGCGCCTCTTGCGGGACCGCGCTCCGGCGCAGATGGAAATTGCCGCCGGTGAATATGGCTACGATCTCTTTTATTTCCAGCGTATGCTGCAGGCTGGAGCGGTAGATGTGCTGCAAGCCGACGCCACCCGCTGTGCCGGCATCACCGGCCTGTTGCGCGTAGGGGCTCTCTGCGAGGCGCATTGTCTGCCGCTCTCGACTCACACCGCGCCCGCGTTGCATTTGCATCCCTGCTGCGCTATGGCTCCGCTGCGCAACATTGAATACTTCTACGACCACGTTCGCATCGAAAAGATGTTTTTTGACGGGGTTCCCGAGCTGGCAGATGGCAGGCTGCGCCCCGATCTAACGCGTTCTGGCATGGGACTGGAATTTAAACGCGCGGACGCCGTGCGTTTCGCCGCCTAGAGTTGTTTCAGTTAAAAGGCTTTAGCGTAAGAGACGGAAGGAGGATCTCTTGGCAGCAAATCTGGTTGCAATCTCGAATGCATTCCGAAAAGAAGCTGAACATTTAGAGCAGCATTTGCGCCGGAGGATCGCGGGCGAAGTACGTTTCGATGCCGGCAGCCGCGCACTCTACGCAGCCGATGGCAGCAACTATCGCCAGGTTCCCATTGGAGTTGTCATCCCGCGAAACATTGACGATGCCCTGGCCACCCTGGTCGTCTGCCGGGAGCATGGGGCGCCGGTGCTCTCACGCGGCGGCGGCACCTCGCTTGCCGGCCAGTGCTGCAATGTGGCCGTCGTTGTGGATTTTTCCAAATACATGCGCAATGTTTTGCACATCGACGTTGCGGCCAGGCGGGCGCGAGTGCAGCCGGGCGCCATACTCGACGATCTGCGCAAGAAGGCGGAAGAGCACCAGCTTACCTTTGCCCCTGATCCTGCGACGCACAACCACTGCACCCTGGGCGGAATGATTGGCAACAACTCCTGCGGGGTGCACTCCGTCATGGCCGGAAAAACAGACGACAACGTGATCTCGCTGGACATTGTCACCTATGACGGCGAGCGCATGACGGTAGGCTCAACGGAAGAAAAAGATCTGCCGGCCATCATCGGCGCCGGAGGCAAACGCGGGGAAATCTATTCACGGTTGAAATTACTGCGCGATAAATATGCCGAACTGATCCGCCAGCGCTATCCCAGGATTCCACGCCGGGTCTCCGGCTATAACCTGGATTTTCTTTTGCCCGAGCGTGGCTTTGATGTGGCCAAGGCGCTGGTCGGCTCTGAAGGAACCTGCGTCATGGTTCTGGAAGCTGAACTGCGGCTTGTTCCCAGCCCGCCAAAACGCTCACTGCTGGTGCTTGGCTACCAGGATGTATACAGCGCCGCCGACCATGTAATGGAAGTCATGGAAGCCAGGCCCATTGGCTTGGAAGGCATTGACGAAAAGCTTGTCCAATTCATTCAGATCAAGGGCGCGCACGCCGCAGACCTGAACCTGCTTCCCGAAGGCGGAGGCTGGCTCATGGTGGAGTTTGGCGGCGATAGCAAGAAAGAAGCCGATGAGAAAGCCCGCCAGCTCATGGCCAAGTTGAAGCTGAAGCTTCGTTCGCCCTCCATGAAGCTGTATGACAACCCACAACAGGAAGAGCGGTTGTGGCAAATTCGTGAATCGGGACTGGGCGCAACCGCTTTTGTTCCCGGCCAGCCGGTAACCTGGGAGGGATGGGAGGATTCCGCTGTTCCTCCCGAGCGCCTGGGCGATTATCTGCGCGACCTGCGCAAACTCTTCGATGAATTCCATTACGGGTGCTCGCTCTACGGCCACTTTGGCCAGGGATGCGTTCATACCCGCATTGATTTTGATCTCATGACGGCGGAGGGCATCCGTAAATACCGCAGTTTTATCGAGCGCGCCGCCAATCTGGTGGTGAGCTACGGCGGCTCACTCTCGGGCGAGCATGGCGATGGGCAATCACGTGCCGAGCTGCTGCCCAAGATGTTTGGCCCGGAGCTGGTGCAAGCCTTCCGCGAGTTCAAGTCCATCTGGGATCCGCAGAACAAGATGAACCCGCACAAGGTGGTTGAGCCCTATCGCATGGATGAAAATCTGCGCCTGGGCGCTGATTACCAACCCTGGCGTCCTAAAACTCACTTTCAATTTCCTGAAGATCATGGCGATTTCTCTCATGCCGCCATGCGTTGTGTGGGCGTAGGCGAATGCCGGCGGGTCGAGGGCAAAACCATGTGCCCCAGTTACCGCGTCACCCTGGAAGAAGAGCACACCACCCGCGGCCGGGCGCACATGCTTTTCGAGATGCTGCGTGGGAATCCGGTCAAGGCCGATTGGAACAACGAGCCGGTCAAGCGCTCGCTTGATCTTTGCCTGGCGTGCAAGGGATGCAAATCCGACTGCCCGGTCAACGTGGACATGGCGACTTACAAAGCCGAATTCCTCTCGCATTACTATGAGCATCACCGGCGTCCGCTGCATGCCTATGCTTTTGGTTACATCGATCAGTTTGCCAAAATGGGAGCAATCGCTCCCCGGCTGGCGAATGCCATTGCGCAAGCTCCAGGACTCAGTACCTTGCTCAAGCGCGCGTTGGGGCTGGCTGAGCAGCGCAAGATTCCCCGGCTGGCTTCTAAAACATTTAAGCAGAGGTTCCAGAGGCGGGGAACGGACACGCTGGAGCGCGAGCCGGTAATTCTTTGGGCAGATACCTTCAACAATTACTTCTTCCCCTCCACAGCGCAGGCGGCAGTTGAGGTTTTGGAGGCCGCTGGATTCCAGGTGTACGTCCCGGAGCAGGACCTTTGTTGCGGGCGCCCGCTCTACGATTTTGGCATGCTGGACCGCGCCAAGCGTCTGCTGCGGCAGATTCTTGATACGCTTAAGCCGCTGATCCTTGCCGGCGTGCCCCTGGTGGCTTTGGAGCCGAGCAGCCTGGCGGTCTTCCGTGACGAATTGAAGAATTTGTTTGCCAGTGACGATCTGGCCTTGCAACTTTCACAGCAGTCGTACGCTCTGAGTGAGTTTTTGGACAAGCACGCAGAGGGCTTCCGGCTTCCGCAACTGGCGCGCAAGGCCATTATGCATGGGCACTGCCACCAGCGGGCCATCGTAAAACTGGAGAGTGAAGAAAAGGTCCTGAAAAAGATGGGGCTTGATTTCGAGATGCTCGATTCCGGCTGCTGCGGCATGGCAGGGTCATTCGGCTTTGAAGCAGAAAAATATGAGGTCTCGGTCAAGGTGGGCGAACTCGTCCTGCTGCCGGCGGTGCGAAAGGCTTCGCCCGAAACGCTCATCATTGCTGACGGCTTCAGTTGCCGCGAGCAGATCGAGCAGCTCACCACCCGCCACGCCTTGCACCTGGCTGAAGTGATGCAGATGGCATTGCGGGAGGCCAGAATGCCCTCGGTACGTCCGAAGGCCGCAGTTTGGACACTTCACGGGAGGAAACTTCGACAAAGGCGGTGATCAATACTATCGTTCAATAAACGGGAGCCAATGATATGTCCTGACAGATCGACAATACCCGTTCTGGCTACCAGTTGATTCCATAATCGAACTCATAATATCATTTGCACTTTTTTGCGGGCCCCACGATTCCGGCTGCATCAGTAGAAAGCTGATTTGCGTCCAAGTTAGCAGCATGTTTGCCGATCCCCATGCCGGGCAGCGTGGATGTGCTCACCATCGTTCTGGCGGCCAGCAATCGCGATTGGTGGCCCTATTACGCCGCCTTGGCCACGGTAGGGGCCGTCATGGGCAGATATCTCACCTACCGTCTTGGCCGCAAGGGTGGTCAAGCGGGCCTCGAGAAAAGGCTCTCGCACGAGAGATTTGAGCAGGTGCGGCATGCCTTTGAAAAAGGCGGCTTTGGCGCAATTTTTGTGCCGGCACTGCTGCCCCCGCCGGTTCCCATGGTTCCATTTGTCCTGGCCGCAGGGGCGGCGAAGTACCCATGCAAGAAATTCCTGCTGGCGCTGACCCTGGGGCGCGCAATTCGCTACACCGTCATAGCCCTGCTGGCTTCAATCTATGGCCGGCACATTCTGGGCTTTATTCGTCGCTATCAGCAGCCGGTGCTCTGGATCTTTATCGCGCTGGTCGTGTTGAGCGCGCTTTGGGGAGTGGGATATTACTTCTGGAGAAAAGGACGGTCAGGAAAACCGCAGGCTGAAACCCGAAAGGCTGCCTAGAGGGTACCCAAAGCGATATCAAATCTTTCAGAATCCGGCGAATTGCTGGCATCATTGTTTTTTGGGGCGTTTGTCGTTTTTGGGGGCGTTTGTCCCGTGGCTCTCTAAAAATTCATGAAACAGCACGCACTTGCAAAACTCCGAGCGTGGAGATGCGCCTGCTGCGGGCTTTGAACTGACTACCAGCTAGGCCCCCCACCAAGACGCATTTTCGCCAGCAATGACGCTGGTTAAACGCTGGCCTTAGGGGCGCAACCCCTAGCAGCTAGGGGGGAGGGTAATTACCCTGATTAACAGTAAAAACAGCCCGAGGCGCAAGCTAGCGCTGGTCGCTCTCCAGCGGTTCGCTGGTTGGCAGGTTGGAGAACCAGTGCAACAACTGGCGGTCTGAAATCTTGCGCCGCGATTCGATCCATTGCCTCTTGCGCCTGAACCTGCCCATATGTCGCAGCGGATAGACCAGCGCGGAAAGCAGACGCCAGTTGCGGAAGATGGCATAACCCAGCACCATGAGATCGCGTGCGGTTACGGGAAAGAAGAGGCGGAGGT
>QIAW01000510.1 GCA_003225655.1 Acidobacteriota bacterium | reverse complement strand
AATTTCGTCGTCGCTGACCTCGATCTTCTCTGCTTCGGCAATCTTTTCCAGGATCAATGACGCTTTCACTTCCTTCACGGCAGCCTCGCGCTGGCCTGCGTGCAGCCGGGGAAGGTCCATTTTTTTCATCTGCTCGGCGCTCAGACCCTGGGCCGCCAGCGCGCGAAGGCCACGCTCCAGCCTGAGGTCAATCTGGTGGTCCACCATCGACTCCGGCACCGGGAATTCGTTGCGGCGCACCAGCTCATCCATCAGCTTTTCCTTGGCTTCATGCTCGGCATGGTGCTTCTTTTCGGCTTCCATGCCTTCGCGTATCCGCTGTTTCAGGGTCTCCAGATTTTCAAAGTCGCCCAGCGAGCGGGCAAAGTCGTCATTCACCTCGGGCAGGCTCTTCTGCTTAATAGATTTGATTTCAACCTTATACTCGACCGTCTTGCCCGCCAGGCGCGGATCGTTGAAGTCGGCAGGGTAAGCCACGTCGAAGGTGCGCGTTTCTCCCGTGCCCGCCCCGCGCAGGTTTTCTGAGAATTCTTTCACCGTATCCGGCCCGCCGATGTGCACCAGGACGTCATCCACCCGAATGGGTTTGCCGCCCTCTTCTTTGGGGGTTCCGGAAAAGCTGACGTCGGCAAAGTCACTGTCGGCCAGGGTACGGCCTTCGACCGGGGTAAAAACCGCGCGGCGCTCCCGCAGATTGTTCATCTCGGCTGTGACTTCTTCCTCAGTGATATTCGTGTCTGGCTTCTCGGCGCGCAGCTCCTGATAGCCAGTGACTTGGATTGGCGGCAGCACCTCGAACGTTGCCTTGAAGCGCATAGGTTCCCCCTCTTTGATGTGCAGGTCGGTCACCTGGGGTTGCGAAACCGGCTCCAATTTCTGCTTTTCCACGGCCTCGCGAAAGTAGCGGGGTACAAGCCGCTCGACCACCTCGCCACGAATATCGTTGGCAAAGCGGGTGCGGACGACCGTTGGCGGCACCTTGCCCTTGCGAAAGCCGGGCAGGCGCGCCAGCTTCTGATAGTTCTGGACAACCGATTCGGTTTCCTTGGCGACCACCTCGGCGGGTACTTCCACCGACACTTCACGCGCGCAAGGATTATGGTCTGTGCTGCTGTCTGTGCTCAACGTAGCCTTCCGGAGTGGATTTTAAGGGGAGTGCACCGGCCCAGCCGGAGTAAACATCCGCAAGTAATGATAATAAGAGAGCGCGGTGAGCGCGGTCAAACCACCGTGGGTTGAAGTAGCTAATGAATCAATTAGTGAGAAAATATAAACAGTGTCCTCCTGGCTTATCCAACTGAACGCTGACGTGGTCTCGTGTACGCGCTGTCCGCGGTTGATTGAACACTGCCGCAAAGTTGCCCGCGAGAAGCGGCGCGCTTATCTGGATTGGGACTACTGGGGCAAGCCTGTCCCCGGCTTCGGCGACCTTAACGCTCGCGTGCTCATCCTCGGACTGGCGCCGGGCGCGCATGGATCCAACCGCACCGGCAGGCCGTTTACCGGAGATGGCTCTGGATACTTCATGTATCCGGTGCTGCACAAAGTTGGGTTCGCCTCCCAGCCTAATGCGACCCACAAAGGTGATGGGCTGAAACTGAAAGACGCGTATATTACCGCCGTGGCCCGCTGCGCTCCTCCCGGCAACAAGCCGAGCCCCGAGGAGCTGGCCAATTGCTCTGAGTTCCTTGACCGGGAGCTCGAAGGACTGAAAAAGGTTAAAGTGATTCTGGTGTTGGGCAAGATCGCTTTTGATGGATATCTAAACTACCTGAAGCGGCGCGGGGTGGTGCAAAACAAGACGCAGTACATTTTTGGGCACGCGGCTGAATATCGTTTGCCCAACAGCAAGATACTGCTTGCCTCATATCATCCTTCGATGCAGAACACCCTCACCGGCAAGCTCACGGAGAAGATGTTCCTAAAGGTCGTTAAAGACGCGGCGCGGCTGGCAAGCGCAAAGGCTTAGAGCGTTTTTGCAGTTGCGGAATACCAACAAGAAGACCTGTCAGGGCACAACGTCGGTCGTACCGTAATCAAGGAAGCCTGGCTGTGATCGTGTCCTTATACACCACGCCGCCCTTCATGACAAAGCCCACATTCTCCAGCGCGCGCACGTCCTGCAATGGGTCAGCGGAGACGGCAATGATGTCAGCATACTTTCCAGCTTCAACGCTGCCTACATCTTTTGAGCGGCCGATCAGGTCGGCGGCGTTGGTGGTGGCAGCGCGGATAGCTTGAGAGGGGGTCATGCCGAATTTGACCATGTAGAAGAACTGCCTGGCGTTGTCTCCGTGAGGGTAGACCCCGGCGTCGGTGCCAAAGGCCATCTTGGCGCCGGCCTGCACTGCCTTCTTGAAATTCTCGCGCTGCAATCGGCCCACCATCTTCTCTTTCTCGACATTTTCCTGAGGCAGCCCAAACTCTATGGCTTTGGTCAGGATGTAATCGTCGTTGTAGATATCCATGACAAGGTAGGTGCCATGCTCTTTGGCAAGGCGGATGCCTTCGTCATCGATCAGGCTGGCATGCTCAATCGAATCAATACCTGCAAGGATGGCATTCTTGATGCCCTGGGTTCCATGGGCGTGGGCGGCAATCTTACGTCCAGCCATGTGGGCCTCTTCGGCTGCGGTCTTCAACTCCTCGAAGGTGAATTGCGGTGCTCCCGGACTGTCGCCTTTGGAGAGCACGCCTCCGGTAGCAAGGATCTTGATCACGTCTACGCCATACTTGACCTGCGCGCGCACTACATGGCGAACCTGATCAACTCCGTCGGCAATCTGAAAATTGCGTTCTTCTGGAAACATGCTCACGCGCGTTTGGGGTGAGTAGTTGTTCAGGTCGCCGTGTCCTCCGGTGATGGAAATGCCTGGACCGCTGGCCACAATGCGTGGCCCGGGAACCAGCCCTTCGTTAATGGAATTGCGCAGGTCCACGGCCAGGAATGGCAACGAGCCCACATCGCGCACGGTAGTAAAGCCTGCCTCCAGGGTCTTGCGCGCATGGACTACCGCGGCAAAAGCCCTCTGGAAGGGAGTGTCTTTGAAGCGGTAAATCTCGTCGTAGCGGTCGGCCCGCGATCCTAGATGCGTGTGGCAGTCAATCAATCCCGGCAGGACAGTAGCACGTGAAAGATCAATCACGGTCGCGCCCGAGGGGATGGAAACCGCGCCTTCCGGACCAACGCTTTGAATTCGATCGTCCTGCACTACAACCACCACATTTTGGCGGACCGTGTCGCTCGTACCGTCAAAAAGGCGGCCGGCCCGGATATACGTAATCTTGGGCGCAGGTTTGTTGACTGGGGGTTGGGCCGGTTGCTGGGCAAAGGCGATTGCCGTCATTACCGCGATGAGGAGAGGCAGAAGGCGTTTCATTTTCAGTCTCCTGAGTGCTGAGAGAGTATACGGCATTCAGTTCCGCATTCAGTATCTTAGGAATTTCAATGAGAGCAATCCACTGCCCGCCGCGTTTAGCCTTCCACAGGATACGTCCTCCGAGGATTTGCGCCGCCACCTCCGGTGGGGTATCCGGATGATCGTCGAAAAAACGGACTTGGGCTCGCTTCCAGAATTCAGGAGCGGGCAGGCGGTGCGCCGGCTCATATTTACTGGAAAAGATAATCGCCATGTCGTACTCGGCGTTCTGACTGGCGGCTTCAAGTTCCGGGATGGTGAAGTTTTCCATTTGCAGCACTTTATGCGGAGTCTTCACGTAGCCGAGATAAGAATTGGAAAGCTCATCTATAGCCGGCCATGCTGTCAGGATTCGCGCTTGCGGGAATTTCTGGTCCATCATGTTTGCTGCCTG
>QIAW01000511.1 GCA_003225655.1 Acidobacteriota bacterium | reverse complement strand
TCTCCAGGCGAAAGCCGCACAGACCTGCCGACATGGCAGCGAAGTTCTGCACGCGGGCCGTCGCGTTGGCTTGAATGCTGGCTAGAACGGGTCCACTCATCAGTTACCTCACTTTTGCGTCATCTTGCGCTTTGCAGCAGGAATATGAAATCGGCTCCGCTGCCCGGCGCTCCTCCGGTCGTCAACGTGGCCCGGCGATGGCACGAGATGCAACTGGAAGAGGTGTTGGGAACGGTGCCTTGAATGTAGGTTTCGAGCGTCGTGTTTGCCAGAAATTGCGGCGCCGGATTTCCAAAATCAGGCGCGATGGCATTGCAGTCTCCCGCCGTGGACGGCCATTGGGTGCTGACAAGCTGGTAATGCTGCCACACAGATTTTGCGCTCACACTGCGCAACAGTTGCTGCGCTTTCTGGTTCTGTTCCAGCGCGCTCTCTGCAGTGTTTTGCGGAAACACATCCATGCGTACGACCTGTGTGGGCGGGCCGGGCCGGTTGGGAATCCACGGCCGTGGCGCCGGGATATTTACCGGGCAAGATTTGCACTGTGGGTTGTAGTAGTTGTAGTGCGTTTTGAGTGTGCTGTTCTTGATGTCTGGTTCGGTCGGAACATTGTCGACCTGCTCAAATGTAGACCACACCCACTGAGGTGCATGATTCACCTTGTGTCCGATATGAAAACCGACCAGGCCAACTGTTTCTTTGCGGCAGCTTTCTTTTACCGGCGGATTCACCGAGGCCGCGGTGTAAACCAGGGCCTGGGTCTTATGAAAGTGTTCCTTGTTGTCATGAGCGCCGAGGATCTTCCACGCCGCTTTTGCAGTGATGGTGCCTTGCTGTTCTCCCTGGCCACAGGGGAAACTTACAGGACCGGAAAAGCTCTGCTGGCCGGACTTTGAATAGAGGGCGTTTGCCAGAATGTAGTCGAATGCGCTCCGGTTCACGTTCACCTGAAAGCGCGCGTAGGCGCCGTTCTGATCGATCAGTGGCCCGGTGTCAAAGGGTTGAATCGAGAGCTCGAGCAAGTCGGGCGTCTTTCCCACCTGGCGAAGGATGACCATGCCCGGCTCATACGATTTCTTGCACGCATCCGGTATGTTGCTATGCCTCGTCCATTTGGGAGGCTTGCCGCCGGGCAGGAAGATATCGGGGGCATCAATCCACTCCTCCCAGACCGTGCGATTGTCACCGCTGGCGCCTATTTTCTTGTTGGGGTCGCCCTCCCCATTGGGACCGGGAGGCCAATTCAGGGCAATGAATGAATTCCACGAAAAAACGTCGAAGGGAAGCTGAGGATTTCCTGCCGCCCAGCCGTTTTCCACTTCGTGAGGAATAAACGGGCTCAACTTTATGGTTGGCACTGGCCCCGCCTGCTGTGCAGCGGCCAGTACGGAGGCAAATGCAGCCAGGCAACAGGCGATGCTCCAAAATGCTGCTCTTACTATCGTTGATTTGAAATGTGCGCTGCTAGCTGAGTTGTAGTGCATCAACTGGAGTCGGCCTCCCCACGTTTGCCGTGATCCAAATCATCCAGAGCTTCAGCAGCTTTCCTTTCAGCTCAGCCACTTGCAGGCAAAGACGATAGCCGGACGATCTCTGAAGACAAGAAAAAACCACGGCAACTAGTTTTTAAGTAAGTGCGGAGACTACAGGAAGGACAGATGATTCACAAGAGAATTCATGCTTCTATTCAACGAACAATTCCTGTTTTGAAACTAGTGCCAGGATCGGCACAGATTTGGGACAACCCTGTGGAAAAACGGATGTATTTGTCCTGGTAACTACCCTAAGGTATTGCCTGACCTAGTGCGGCGCGCTTGAAATCTTCGTCCGGTTCGTAGCTCTCAGTGACAACTTGTGGGCAGCGCATGCAGGCAGCCTTGCCCTCCTGTTGAAACCAGCGGCACTCGGCGCGGATCAGGCATGGAGGCAAGCCGTCGGTTACCGCGGGCAATATCTGGACAATGCGGGTCGCCAACTGGCAGTGGGAACCGTCGAAGTGGCGGCATTTGTTCTCTTCGCAGTGGGCGGCAAAGCGAAATACCTCTGTCGGCTTTAGCGGGGCGGCCGCGGCCAAAAGCCCGGCGGTAACGGGAACATTACTGTTGAGATAGGCAACTTGCGATTGCTCCGCACTGCCGCTGATCACTCCCAGAACCCGCGCACCTTCCATATCGGGTTGCGCGCTGGGACAAAGCAGGGCTTTCTGCGGCGCCGGCGCGATATTGGGTACGAGGTGCTGGTTGGCCATTGGGGCGTCCTTAATTTTGGGCGAGATATCTTTGCGGCGGTTTGTGCGTCAGGTTCGGCGCCACAAACCGCGCGGCAAAGACTTAACCTTGGTTAAAACTGCTGCTCGATCTCGGGAATAGGTCCGGGAAGGAAGCCGCAGAGAATCAGCCGATTGCGCACAAGCACCGTCGGCTCGAATGGGA
>QIAW01000504.1 GCA_003225655.1 Acidobacteriota bacterium | reverse complement strand
CTCTCACACCGGCGCTACCGTACAGCGAGGACGACCGTGCCACCCGAGTCTTCTCGAATGACTGCTTCTCGAATGACTGCTCTCATGACTTTAGTAACTTAAGAAATGTGTAATTGTTCCCTTATGATGGGCTACGCTCCTACGTCCCCTCCCCCAGGAACACAGGACAAACCTGCCGACTGCCGGTCATGATCATGGAGATCATAGGGAGGATAAATGAGCATCTTGCGTTGCCTTGTGACTGTGCTTTTGGGTGCGATGGTTGCCACGTCTTGTCTGGCCCAGTCGACGCTCGATCCGCTTGATTCCCTTGCTCAATTGCTATCTGAACCGCAAGCCGCCAGTGAGCGGGGGCTTAGCTGGTTTAGCACGGTTACCGGCAGCCACGATTCGCCTTCCGGCTGGTCGAGCATCATGGATTCCAGCATGCGCTATGACTTCAGCAATGTTTTTGGGGTTGAACTGGGCATGCCCTATTACATGATCCACAACGGATACAGGAGCACGGTTACGGGCCAAACCGCGATTAGGCCTCCCCTGGTCAGCACCTACAACGCGCTTGGGGACATGTATCTGAGACTGCATTTTGCCGCACCGAAGACGAGTTTCCATTACGCCGCCATGCTTACGGGAACTGCTCCCACCGGACTTCGATCTCAACAATCATATTGAGCATACCTTTGGATTCCTGACCCCCATGGCGGAGTTCGGCATCGGCGACAGCAGCGCCCTGATCGACCAGAGAATCAGTGAACCGTATACATCTTTGCTTGGCCGGGAAACTAATCAGACGTTTATCGCTTTTATGAACCAGCAGATCAGGCAGCCGTATACCACGCTGGGGCCGGTGTCACATTACAGGGTCGGGGCTACGCTCGATTTTCTCAGGATTTTCAGCTTTACGCCGTCGGGCTACGAAGATCTGCCTATCGGCAATCAGAAGGTTTACAGCCATCTGTTTATTCCTTCCAAAACCGGCACACAGATCCAAATTATCAATGGCAGGAGACTGCGGGGGTTCGAGAGCGTGAGGGAGGTTAGCGGACAAGGAATCCTGGAGGACAACGGGCTTACCGGAGAAATGACCATTCGCCTCGGCCGGCACGTGGCCCTTGTCGGCACTTATCAGCACAGCCTGCGCCAGCATCTTGACACGGTAGCCTTCGGAATGAGCTTCACCTTTGGAAAATATGCGCGGAAGCCAGCGGGCCAATAATACAAGCCTTGCGGCAGCCGCGCGCCGACACGTGCAACTCTGAAAGTGTTTCTAGTGATCAACGTTTCATTACTGCCTTGATAACCACCCAATAATCAGCTCACACACCCCTACTTTAGTAACCGGAACTCCGGTTTGGTGAGGCGGAACTTACTTTGGCACTCGGGGTTATGGCGGAATGAAAGCCCCCACCGAAAATCTAATCCATACGGAGTCTGCTTATGTTCTGCAAAACGTCCAGCAAGATTTTTCAGCTTGTCCTGACCGTTGCCGGGCTTGGCATGTGGTTGATGATGGTGGCTTGCGGAGGTGGTTCGACATCTACCCCGCCCACAACGTCCACAAACCAGAGTACCAGCCCCGCTGCTCCTGTCGCCCCTATCAACGTCATTGTAAGTGACGCTTCCAACCAGGACTGGGCCATGATCGGCGTCAAAATATTGAACATTTCTCTTACGCCCCAGGGTGGGGGCCCAGCGGTGACGGTCTACACACCACCTGCCCCGATCCCGGTTACCAACCTGGTGCACCTTGACCAGGTTGGAGAGCTGCTGGCCAAAACGCAGGTGGCCCCAGGAACGTACACATCGGCTTCTCTTACTCTTTCTGGCAACCCGGGAGACGTGCTGCTGACGGCGGCGCCTGATGCTGAGCCGGGATTCGCAGGCACACCAGGAGCCACAGTTCCCGCGAACCAAATTCAAATCCAGGGGATACAAGGCACTCCCGGCAATCTCACCGTGCCGGTCACTATCAGGTTCTCCGCTCCTTTAGTGGCAACCGCAAACCAGAGCAACGTTTTGAATCTGGAGTTTGACCTCGGCCATCCGGCCTTCCTGGTAGCTCATGTGCCTCCCAGCGGAGGCGCAGTCATTTGGGCTGTGAACTTCAATGGCCCCTGCCATCAGGCTCCCCCGGGCGATATCACCAAGCTGCTGCTGGGCCATCTCCATGGCTCGGTAAACTCGGTAGCCCCCGATGGCAGTTCCATCACAATTTCGAAGGTATTTCCGGTCAAACCGGCGACCAGTCCAGAGACCGGCATCCCGTCTTCACAGAGCCTGCAGATCTTTGTGGATGCGGTTAATGGAACTCTCTTTTATGACTTGGATACGCAATTCTCAGCCACAATCAAGAGCTTTACCAGCGTGGCCAGCAGTCTTAACGGCAAGTTTGTGCGCGTGGCCGCCCGCTACCAGGCTGACGGCAGTCTGGTGGCTGTGCGCGTGTGGGTCAGCAGCTCCTTCCAGAAGGTGTGGCTGAACCCTGAAGGTCATGTGTTGCACGTGGATAGCACGAACAACATCATCACCATGACCAATGAAGACGGAACGCCAATCGCGTTGCAAGTGAACAACGGCACACAGTTCTTCTTCCGGGTCCCGGAAAATGCCCTGGCTGATGCCACGCCAATCGTCACTGGAACCGGCTTCCTGGCAGGCAATAACATCGTGCGGGGATTCGAGGTCCACGCCGGCGTGGTAAATCCGATGGCAAGTTCCTTGACGGCGAAAACCATTGACATCGAGGTTGCCCAGTTCATGGGGGTCATCTCGGCGCCGATGCAAACGCAATTCACCGTCACAAACATGTTCCCAACCAACGGCGACAACTACACCGTTAACCTGAACTACATCTCGAGTTCAACACCGAATGGGAAGGACGCCAACGGCAATCCTATTACTGGATTCAAGTGGTGGTATTTCGCTTTCCCGACGGTGGTCAATTCGGGCGCCAGCGCCATTCCGAATTTCATTTCGGCCACGAGCGGCTCGGCGAACTTTGGCGGTACAGTGCCTCCGTTGCAAGCTCGGGGTGTGAGCTATGCCGTCTGGAATGATGCTGCCCATGCCAATGGCTGGTCTGTGGCTGGGACGGTGCTCGCACCAACGCCGATTCCCCTGGGTACAGTGGCGGCAAACTGGGTCACGAATGCAAATGGCGGCAGTTTCACCATGGTCGTACCCAATGGCACAAACCAGGTGACGATCAACGCGAGCAGTACCCCAGGCTCGGCCACCCTGGTCTTCCAGGTGGATAAGACCAATAACATCGTCACCATCAGTCCGCAGGACCTCACCACTGCGACCGGACTCGGCAATGTCGCGGCACATCTGGTGAACGGCACTCCGGTGAAAGTCTTTGGCGTGCCACAGTCCAACGGCAGCATCAAAGCCTACATGATCTTCTACTTCACCGGCACAGCGCCGGCAGCGTAGAAGCACAAAACGTTGCTATGGCCGCCGCCCTTAGGGGCGGCGGCTTGTTCTTAAGGCGATGGTGATGGAGTGCATGGCATAAGCGAGACTCCCGATCCAAGCAAAATATTGGAGCAAAAAAGCCCCCGGGCTATCAGCAATAGCCGGGGGCTTTTTATGTTTACCTATTTTGGGCTGCTTC
>QIAW01000506.1 GCA_003225655.1 Acidobacteriota bacterium | reverse complement strand
GATGAAAAGAAATAGGCCGTTGCGAATATTAAAAATTCTGTTCTTCGTTGTCCTAGCTGTGACCGTATTCAGCTTTGTGGTCCTGAGGCTGTGGAACTGGCTCACACCGCAGCTCTTCGGATGGCACCCGATTACCTTCTGGCAAGCCCTGGGCCTGCTGGTGTTAAGCAAGATTTTGTTCGGCGGCTTTCGCGGAGGTCCCGGCTGGGGCGGGCACTGGCGGCAGCGCATGATGGAACGCTGGGAGCAGATGAGCCCGGAAGAACGCGAAAAATTCCGCGAAGGCATGCGCGGCCGCTGCGGCCCCTTTGCTCCACCCGCTGCCACACCGAAGGCGTGAGCCCTGAGCGGTTGATCTTGTTGCCGATGGTTCATATCGTTACCATCGAGCCACGCTCCGGTGCTAAGATTCGCAAGCCATGGAATACATACGCTTGCTCTACTCTGTGCTTTTGCTGGCAATCGCGGGCCTCGCACAAACTCCGGCGCGGGAGCCGAAACTCCAGCTCCCATCGCAAAGTACCGTCCCGCTGCTCCAGAACGTATTCCACCGCCACACCATTTCGCTGAATGGCGATTGGCACACCATCATTGATTCGCATGATACTGGCGCTGCCCGGCGCTATTATTTGAATGTCAATCCTGCGACCTCTTCCGGGGTGGTGGAATACGATTTTTCCGCCTCGCCGACCTTACGCGTGCCCGGCGACTGGAACTCACAGCGTCCTGAGCTGCTGCTCTACGAAGGCACGGTCTGGTACGAAAACTCCTTCAGCTATCATCCTTCTGCCAACACACGGACATTTTTCTACGCTGGCGCGGCCAACTACCGCGCGCACGTGTGGGTGAACGGCAAATCTCTTTGCGAGCACGAGGGCGGATTCACGCCGTTCAATTGTGACGCCACCAAGTTGCTGAAAGATGGTGACAACTTTGTCGTGATCTCGGTGAATGACGCGCGCCACCCCGACGACATTCCTTCGCTCGCTCCTGACTGGTGGAATTACGGCGGCCTGACCCGAGACGTAATGCTGGTCGAAGTGCCGCAGACGTTCATTGAAGATTACTCAGTGCAGCTCGAGCGCGGAAGCACGGGCATCGCCGGATGGGTCCACATCGGCGGGACTGCCGCACAGAATCATGATGCGCAGAACGGCGCTCCCCAGAAAGCGGCGGCGCACAGAGTCACTCTCCACATCCCTGAACTCAATCTGTCGCAAGAGGCCACTACTGACGCAGAGGGAACCGCGCACTTCGCGTTGAACGCCGCTAAGCTACAACTGTGGTCGCCGGAAAACCCCAAGCTCTACAGCGTTGAGATCGCCTCCGAAGCCGACCACGTCAGCGATGAGATTGGCTTCCGCAGCATTGAAGTGCGCGGGCTCGACATCCTGCTCAACGGCAAGCCTGTATTCCTGCGCGGCATTACGATGCACGAAGAGGCGCCTGACCGCCCCGGCCGCGCCCACGGTGGGCCAAAGACCTGGGATGCAACTTCGTACGCCTGGCGCACTACCCCTATGACGAGCACATGACGCGCATGGCCGATCGCATGGGATTGCTGGTGTGGTCAGAGATTCCGGTGTGGCAGGCGATTGACTGGACCAATCCCAGAGTCCTGGAGAGAGCGAAGCAGCAACTCACAGAGATGATTACTCGCGACCGGAACCGCGGCTCGATTATTTTGTGGTCGGTCACCAATGAATCAAGAGCAACGCCCGAGCGCAATGCCTTCACCCATGAACTGGTCGCGACCGCGCGGGCGCTCGATGCCACGCGGCTCATCACCGCTGCTACCAACCAGTTCAAGCGGCCCGATCAGCACAGCATCGTTATAGATGATCCGCTGATCGCTGATCTTGATGTCTTCGGTTTGAATGAATACGTCGGCTGGTACTACGGCGCGCCGGCAGACCTCGACAACTTCTCATTCACCACTCCGTATAACAAGCCCATGATTGTGAGCGAATTCGGTGGCGAGGCCAAGGCAGGAACGCACGGCGCCGCCAGCCAGCGCTGGACCGAGGAGTATCAGGAGGAAATTTATAAGCACCAGCTCGCCGCCCTGCGCAAAGTTCCCTTTCTACGCGGCATCGCTCCCTGGGTGCTGAAAGATTTCCGCTCGCCACATCGCCAACTACCCGGCATCCAGGATGGATACAATCGCAAAGGCTTGGTCTCGGAAACCGGAGTTCGCAAGAAGGCATTCTTTGTACTCCAGCAGTTCTACCGCGAGACTGCCGCACAAAACACGGTTGGCAATAAATAGACTGACCTCCCTGTAAGCTTGCTCGTGGAAGTCTATGGACTTTCAGTTCGCCCTTCTTGTTTACCCATTTTTCATATGCCATGCCTGTAACGTTTCTCGCGATTGCCGCACTATCCCACGAATACGTTTCTTCCAGGAGATAGACGATGTCCACAGCAACAA
>QIAW01000505.1:387-3942 GCA_003225655.1 Acidobacteriota bacterium | reverse complement strand
GGTGGTCACCTGCTCGACGGGCAGACCGCTGCGATAGGAGAAGCCGAGCGATGTCCAAATCTTCGGAGCCGCCTGCCAGCGGAAGCGCGAGGAAAAAGTGTTGCGCTGATCCTGCGTGATGGGAAAGCTGCCGTGCGCCGCCAATTGGCCGGCGGCATCGGCGCCGATGAAGAGGCCTCCACTGACGGGCAGAAAGCCGGTGCCCACCTGGTTGGAATAGCTGGCGAATCCGGAAAAGGCGCCCCACCGGGGCACAACAATTTTTGCCTCCGTGCCGTGTACCTCGGCGCGGGCAAAGGCCACGGGAAAACTGACGCCGGTGTTGAGGAAGACGTCATCATCTGAGAAGTTGGCTACGCGGCGCCAGAAGTGGCCGGCATCAAGGCGCAGATGCCCCGCGATTTCTTTCGAGAACCCTACTTCATAGAAATCGCCTCGCGAAGGCCTCACCGGCAATCCAGTGGTATCTGCGGTCAGATGTTGTGCCACCGACGAGCTGGCCAGTAGAAGATTTTCAACCGCGGGCGTCTGAAAGACGCGGTCATAGGAGGCGCGCAGCACCAGGTTGTGCAGCGGAGAGCGGTAAGCAACGCCGACACGCGGGCTGAATGCGTTTTCTTGAACTAGAAGATGGTAGCGGTCCCAACGCAAGCCCGCGCTGATGGTCCAACGCTCGAGCCGGAGCAGATCTTGCACAAACAGTGCCGGCTCAAAGTCGCGGCGCGCGCCGCTGAACTGGAAGACAGCGGGAACATCGGGATCGAAGAATGACGGCTGGGAAATCTGGTAAGCAAAGCGCTCGTGGATAGAGGCAGCAACCAAGTCAGCCCCGGCCTTGATCTGCTGCCGGCCGACGTCGGCGGATAGGGAAGCGCCCCCATAACCCTGTGTGATCCCGCGGTCCTGTCCGGCAAGAATGGGAGTTGACAAGGAATTGGAAGACAAGTCCGCGGAGGTATCGCTGGCACTGAGCCGAATGTTACCGACTATGCTCGCCGAAAAGACGTGCTGGTAAGAGAAGCGTCCGGCAGTTTCCACATCGCTGCGGCGCTGGCGCTGGCCGGTCTGCTGCTGCACGAGTTCGTTGGGTACCAGAAAATTTGTCTTTGCATGCTCCACCGCCAGGCTCACACGGTCATGCTCGTTGAAATCTCGCTGAAGTTGAACGGTGGCATCGCCGAAGGCGGCGTGGTTGGTAAAGTTCTGCCGCACGGGAGGGTCGAGAAAGCGGTCGGTTTCACCGGCGCCGATGCTCATGAATCCTGAGGTGCGATCTTTGGCGTATCCGCCGGACAAATATCCGTGCAGTGAGTCGGAGCTGGAGGCCTCGATCTCGGCGGTGCCATGCGCCCCGGCCTGAACAGCCTGCTCGGTCTGGACTTCGATCACCCCTCCCAGCTTGCGGCCATATTCGGCGGGATAGGTGCCGGTCATGACGCTCAGCTCCTGCACGTCTTCGGCTTCCAGGGGCGGAGCAAAACCGGGAGAGCGATTGTTCAGCATGGGGAAGCCATCGAGCACGTATTGCACCTGGTTCTCAGAGCCGCGAGGATGCAGCACGCCGTTGGCTTCGAGAAGCCATCCGGGTTCGGTATCGACCAGTTCGATGATGGAACGCGCCGGCTTGACCGCGGGTCGTTCCTGAAGATCTTGCAGCCCAGTGTGAAAGACAGTTCCAGTTTGGGAAGGATCGAGCAGAGTGTCTTGTTGGCTCACGGTAATACTTGTCTGAACCGGCTCCACGCGCAGAGTGAACTTTTCCGTTACAGGTACTTCTGACCGGATTTCTACCAAACGAGTCTCGGTAGTAAAGCCGGAATGCTCGACCTGAAGTTGATAAATACCGTAAGGAAGATTTCTGAAGACGCAGCGGCCGGTATCATCGGTCGTTGCTTCCTGGCGCATCTGCATCTCTTGACTGGAAATGTGGGCGGTTGCGCCGGCAACCACGAGTCCACTGGCATCGGCTGCATTAACGCGCAGCTCGCCCACCTGGCGCTGGCTGAGCAGCCATGGTCCTGTTCTTCCCATAAAACTCAGCATCGGTCTTTCAATCAAACCCTTTCCACGTATTCATGACAGTCGTGGCGAACGTTACGGCTTTCCGCTCCCGCCCCGACAGGAGGATGGGGGTGCTTGCACGCTAGTCCGTTCAGGCTATAACCCATTTAAATTCAATTATATACAGCCCAAACCGGGGGGGTGCTTGCAGCAGTCTCTCTCAATGCGTAAACTTCTCCAGCATCAATCATCATTGTGATACTTACCATTTCTGGCAGCAGACTTTTTTCTGCATCCCTTCCGAGCTGCAAGGATAACCCAAAAATACCTCAAAGATGATAATGATGGGCTGCGATGGCTCAAAAGCGACGATTTGATATCAATATTTATAGGTCATATTCATAGGTCTATCTGCCATCCATCTTCTGCAATCTGCCAGCCGGCGGCAAGCGCCTCGCGGTACTGAGTACTGGATGAATCCAGTATGGGGTTCGTATTGTTGATATGCAGAAAAATCTTGCGGGGACGTTTGAGCCCTGCCAGTTGTTGCAGGCTGCCCCGCGGGGAAGAGAGAGGGATGTGTCCCATCTGGCGCGCGGTGTGTCCGCCGCCTTGCACCTGAATCAGCTCGTCATCGCTCCAGAAGGTGCCGTCAAAGAGCACGAGGTCGGTAGAGTCGAGGCATTTGAGCAAATCGTCGTCGATCTTTGGGACGGCGGGCATGAAGGCCATCCGCTTGCCCGATGGCGCCTCGATGATCAATCCTAAGAGGGCCTCGCCGGCGACAAGCTGGGCGGCGCGTTCTTTAGAAACATAGGCGGAGTAGCGGGTATCGAGAGGAACCGGTTCGCAGGTCAGCCCGGAAACAATGCCTCGGACCGAATCGAGGGAGAAGCTTTCCCGGGGAACGATATCGGCCCACTGGACCTGGTCGGCCACGCGGTTGAGCATGGCGAACATGCTGTTATCTTCCTGCAGAATGCGGCGAATGGAAGCAGTGGCATAGACGCACAACGGCTGCAGTTCGCGCAGCAACAGCAGACCGAGGACGTGATCGATATCCGCATTGGTCAGCACCACACCCGCAATCGGTGAGCGGCGCACGCCATCACGCGGATGCAACTGGGGGGTGGCCTCGATCTGAGCGCGAAGGTCGGGCGAGGCGCCCAGCAGAAACCAGGAGCGCCCGTCTTCACTGACAGCGACCTGCGTCTGAGTGCGGGCTGTGCCCTTGAATGTGCCCCCGCGCAGGCTGGCGCAGTTGCGGCAGGCGCAGTTCCATTGGGGAAAGGCGCCGCCAGCGGCGGAGCCGAGAATCTTCACGTGCATGGGGAACAGTTTACAGCCTGCGGCTTGGCAGTCGCGCGGAAACCTTCTAACGGAAAATAAAGTCACACGGAGGCACTGAGACACGGAGAGAACAAGGGTTTTCCAAAAACCAAGGCTGCTCAGACATAAAGAGCGCTTGCGAGTCAGAGAGCCTTCCGATATAGTTGCGCCTATCCCTCTCAAATTTTTATCAGCACAGATTTGCGGGCGTAAAGTCTTTGGAGT
>QIAW01000505.1:0-365 GCA_003225655.1 Acidobacteriota bacterium | reverse complement strand
GCTGTACGTCGTCATTCTGTTTTCGGTTTCCCTCTCCTGGGCGGCGACGCGGACGGTCACAATCAGCAACTTTGCTTTCACTGACGCTGTCAGCAACAACAGCACCACGGTCATCAACGCGGGTGATACGGTGCAGTGGACCTGGAGTTCGGGTACACATTCCACCACTTCCGGCACCTGTTCAGGTCCCGGTACTTGCACGCCCAGCGGGACATGGGACTCAACGATCCTCGGCACCCCAAATACATTTAGCTTTACTTTTGACAACGCTGGCAGCTTTCCCTACTACTGCCGGGTACACACCACCGGCATGCTCGGCAACGTGACCGTGAATCCGTTTCCAGTAGTGACCAATACGAACGATT
>QIAW01000502.1 GCA_003225655.1 Acidobacteriota bacterium | reverse complement strand
GACGAGCGCGGCCATCGGTGAACAATCTTGAATTAGCGCTCAATTGACCTGCGCTGATTTAAACTATCCCTGGCTCGAAACTTGAAACCTGAAACCTCGAAACTATCTTATGGATGAACAGCAATTTCGCCGGAATGTCGATTCCGCTATGGAGTCGCTGAAGCAAAGCCTGATTCGTGCGGAGGACTCCGCGGAAATAGAAGTCGAAGAGAGCGGCGGCGCGCTCAAGGTGAACTTTGAGGATCCGCCCGCCATTTTTGTGATCTCACCGAATGCTCCCGTGCAGCAGATATGGATCTCAGCGCTTTCCACCAGCTTCAAACTGGATTGGTCTGCCATCGTAAGCGGCTTTGTGCTGGCCAAAACAGGCGAAGACCTCAAGACGCTTCTCTCTCGCCTCATCAATGAGCAACTGGGGGAGCAGGCGGTGAGTTTGAAGTAGCTGGATTCCCAACCTAATCTGCGTTTATCTGCGTAAATCTGCGGCGAGTTTTTGTTTTAAATCCTCGGCAATCTGTTTGCCGTGGAACCTGCCGTTCTCAATAAATATTTCGCTGGTCCTGGAGCCGGCAACAATCACGCCGGCCACGTACACTCCAGCAACGTTGCTTTCCAGCGTTTGTGGATTACACTCCGGCCGATAGTCTTTGTCGTTAAGGCGTATCCCTACGCTGCGCAGAAAATCGTAGTCCGGATGGTAGCCGGTCAGGGCAAAGACAAAATCATTCTTGATCCTGACCTCGCCCGCGGGGGTGCTGAGCAGCACGCAATCCTGCCGGATTTCGCGCACGCAGGATTCAAAGCAGGCCTTGATTTCCCCATTTTTTATACGGTTTTCGATGTCAGGCTTAATCCAATACTTTACGTTTGGGTGCATGCCGCAGCCGCGATGCACCAGGGTCACGCGGGCGCCGCGCCGCCAGAGTTCGAGCGCCGCGATGGCCGCAGAATTCTTGCCACCGACCACCAGCACATCGGTATCGAAGTACGGATGCGGGTCGCGGTAGTAGTGCAGGACCTTGGGCAGCTCTTCGCCGGGTACGTTCATATAGTTAGGAAGGTCATAGTAACCGGTCGCGATGATCACCTTGCGGGCGCGGTGCTGGAACTTGCTCCCGCGTTGGTGGGTAGTATGAATTGAGAAATCTCTATCGCTGCCGCTGATTTTATCCACGTTCTCGTACTGGCGAATCTTCAGTTGATAGTGCTGCGCGACATTGCGGTAGTACTCGAGCGCCTCGGGTCGCGTGGGCTTTACATTCGGTGAAGGAAACGGAATATCGCCAATCTCCAGCAGCTCCGGGGTGGTGAAGAAAACTAGGTTCGCCGGATAATGAAACAAAGAATTGACTACGCAGCCTTTGTCAATCAGCAGGGCGCTCAGCCCGGCGCGCTGGGCTTCGATAGCGCACGCCATGCCAGTGGGGCCGGCGCCAACCACGACGACATCGCTTGTATCGTCCATTTCTCGATTCTAAATCATGGGTAGCAGCTCTTAGCTCTTAGCTTTGCCGCTCGATTGTTCGGGCAAGCTCGGGTGCTCTCCTACGCTCTGATTGTAGGGACGTAGCACGCTACGTCTCCACCGCACGATTGTTATAATTTTCTGTTAGACCTTCGGTGAGGTCCACACAAGGAGAGCCCTTCCCACATGGCTACGGCTTCAGTGAATTCAACCCGGCAGGAAAAAGATTCCATCGGCTTCAAGGAAGTTCCCGCCAATGCATACTATGGAGTGCAGACGGCGCGTGCGGTTGACAACTATCCCATCTCGGGAATGCGGGCGCATCCCACGCTGATCCGCGCCATTGGTTTGGTGAAGCAGGCTGCCGCAGAGGCCAACAAGGTGTTGCAATTGGTGGATGAACCCCGCGCCAATGCCATTATCAAAGCCGCGCAAGAGGTGGCCGAGGGCAAGTAGGACAAGGAGTTTGTGGTCGATGTCTTTCAGGCCGGCGCCGGCGTCAGCTTTCACATGAACAGTAATGAGGTCATTGCCAACCGCGCGACTGAGCTGATGGGCGGCAAGCTGGGCGAGTATACGGCGCATCCCAACGACCACGTTAACTACGGACAATCTACCAACGACGTCTTCCCTACCGCCATGCGCCTGGCCACGCTGCTGGAGTTGGAAAAACTCTATCCCGTATTGGAGTCGCTCGCTGTGTCTTTAGAGAAGAAGGCAAAAGAATTTCATGACATCATGAAATCCGGCCGCACCCACATGCAGGACGCGGTGCCGATTCGCCTGGGACAGGAGTTCGCCGCCTATGCCGTCTCCGTGCGCAAAGCGATTGAAAATATCAGACAGGCAAGCAACGAGCTGCGCGAGCTGGGACTGGGCGGTTCGGCGGTGGGGACAGGCATCAATACGCATCCTGACTACCGCGAAAAGGCCATTGCCAATTTGGCGCGCCTCGCTGGACAAAAACTTGTTCCCGCCAAAGATATGCGCTGGGCCATGCAGTCGAATTCGGCGATGGCTGCTGTCTCCAGCGTCTTGCGCAACCTGGCGCTGGAAGTTATCCGCATCTCGAACGATTTGCGCCTGCTCTCCTCCGGTCCGAACACCGGCTTTGCCGAAATCAATCTGCCGGGATTGCAGCCCGGCTCCTCCATCATGCCGGGGAAGATCAATCCGGTCATGCCGGAGCTGGCAGCCATGGTTTGCTTCCAGGTGATTGGCAATGACGTCGCCGTGGCCATGGCGGTGCAGGCGGGCCAGCTTGAACTCAACGTCATGATGCCCACTATGTCCTACAGCGTGCTGCAGTCGATTACCATTCTGGCCAACATGCTGCGGGTCTTCAACGAAAAGTGCATCGCCGGACTCACCGCCAACCAGAAGCGCTGCGACACCTATGCGCAAAGCACAGTTTCCCTCGCCACCGCGCTCAACCCGTACATCGGATACGCTAAAGCAGCGGAGATCGTCAAGGAATCCGTAGCCACAGGACGTTCTATCATCGATATTGCCCGCGAAAAGAAGCTGCTAACAGA
>QIAW01000503.1:1509-6396 GCA_003225655.1 Acidobacteriota bacterium | reverse complement strand
GCCGTCGGTGCGCCGCCATTACAGCCCGCCAAGCTGAGGCTGATTAACAAGAGCGCCAGTAGTAAGGTGACCGCCCGCATCAGAAGCTAGGATGCAGCTCTGATTGCCGGTGCTGCCGTGGCCAAGTAAAGTAAGAAGCAGAATTTCAACCATGCCGCAACGGATTGCCCGTTATGTTAAAAGTCGATGTCGGGTTCTTGGCCGTTTGCCCGCATTAGAGCCGACATAGAACAACATTGAGGTTAGAACTGGTAGAACTGGCCAGAATGTTTGCGTAAGAGACAAAATATCGTTAGGACAATCGAGGCGAGCGATGGAGCACAACTGAAATGTCAGGCGGCGCCATGGGCCGTCGCGTAATCCTGAGCAATGCTTCAAAATAGGGGAAGTGGCTCTTATCTACTCTCTGTGCATTGCCTAACAATTCCCATCGGAGCTGCCACATGTAATTTTCAAAAGTCAGAAAGTCGCCCGCCGCCGAATAATCTCGCGGACTCATGGCCGAGATAATCAAAACATCGTGTCGCTTCTGCGGATTGGGTAGAAACGCAACAATGGCATAGCTTTCCTCCGGGTTGCCATCTTGCTTGGGAAGCCGATATTGCTCCTGCGCCGTGCCTGTCGCCCACGTGTCGACCGGATAATAACCCCCTGAGTCGCGGTCATACTTCCAGCGCAGGCCAAGTTGTGGATCAAAGAGCTGAATCCACGGATCCGAGTTGCCGTTGCCCAGCAGGATGGCATGATACATTTCCAGACGCTTTCGCGAATACTCTTTCGGAAACTGCACCACGGTGTGCGCCGAAAATAACTGCGACATCCGGGCGATCGTCCATAAAAACTGGACCGTCGCAACGCTCGAAGATCTTTTCAGTGCCATGGACTCGGCAAAATCCCTGTCAACCTTGGCGATTCGAGGCATGCGCTCTGCCTGGTGCATGTAGTTTCCATCGAGGTAATCCTCCAAACTTACCGGCCGTTGCAACATCTGTTGATAGAGTTCCAGCGCCGAATCGTCAAGAACCACGTCTGTTGCTCCGGATCCCTCGGGAGCCAGAAGCTGCGACCAGAATTGGCGCACCGTAGGCGCCATTAAGCGTTCTTGCAGGCCTGGGCGCTGCGCTTTCGCTATAGCAGCAACATCTGGCGGTGTCGGGCGAATGAAATGAAGCACTGCGAGCGTTGATAAGCACCCCAGGGCCGCAGCCAGGGCCGCTAACGCCCAGCTTCTGCGGCCGAGCAGGCGAGAGACAGAAGGCGCCGGCCCGGGCGATGGTACGACGACTGGCAGAGGCACCGGCAGATCTTGAAGAGAGCGCTTGCGAAAAACCGGCGCATAATTGCCTTTAGCAATTTCGATAATGACCGGTTCAGCGCGCCCTTCCTCTGCAAAATATTGCTCCAGGCGCTTGCGCAACAGCGAAGCATGCACCCTCGCGATATTGTCAGCGCTGGTGTCGTAGTCCCGAGGACGTCCAAAAACATTGCAGCCGACCTCTTGCTCTCCAATTTCTTCGGCGCCCTCATTCAGGACACGGTTACAAACATACATCAACAGGTCGTGCAAGCGGACGGACTTGTTGAGATAACGGCTCGAGGCAACTCGTTCCACCAGCATTCTGTATGTATTGGTCTCTTGAGGGCTGATAGTGTGGCTGGCCATGGACCCCTTAAACAGAAAATAACTCCCAGACTGGTCACAGCTCGAAGTGCGGTGCCGAGACTGAACTGTAGCAACGGGCCGCCAGCCTACAAATTGCTCTTTCCGTAGGAATTTCTATAGCGTTCTTTTGCCTGTGTCAAACTAAAATTGGCAAACGAGATGTTTAGCCAAGTTGCGCAGTCTTGCCGTCGTCTCGCCGGCTGTCGATGGATGAAAAGCCTGCACTGGTATAAACTTCGGGAGTTATGGCCGTCACCCCTGAAGCGCTTCGCACTCATCTGGATTACACCGTCTGGGCCAGCCGAAGGTTGGTCAACGCAGCCAGCTCCCTGCCTGCCGAAGAGCTGACCCGGGACTTTCGCAGTGCCGATCACAGTATTCTGGGTACCCTTGTGCACGTCTACGCCGCAGACCGAGTATGGTTTGGACGCATCCACGGAAATCCGCCAGCGCGCTTCATCGATCCTGAAAATGATATGCGCCTGGAAGTGCTGCAAAATAACTGGCCTGCGCTTTACAAGTGTTGGCAAGAGTGGGCATCGGGGTTAAGCGAAGATTCCATCGGCAGCAAAATTTCTTATAAAGACCTGAAGGGCAATCCCTATGAGACGCCGCTATGGCAAATCGTGTTGCATGTCGTCAATCACGGTACACATCATCGCGGACAGGTCTCCGGCTTTCTCCGCGCGCTCGGACACACCCCGCCGCCGGTGGATTTGATCGCCTACTACCGCGAAATCTCTCATGCGACCCACAAATGAACCGGCGCCATGTCACCGTTTCATCTTGCTTTCAGCAAACCTTCTTTCAGCAAACCTTCATCTTGCCTCGCTATCCTGCTGATTCTCACGTTTCTTATCTTGAAACATCTTAAACTTAATTAACAAAGTAACAGCTTGGCACGTCTTAGAATTGATGGCTGTCTCATTAATTGTGGCATCATTTATTGCTTGAGGCGACATATATATGGATTCCATAAGAAGACTGCTTTCATACATCTTGTTTACGGCGCTTGCTTTGCCTGCCTTAAGCGCGGCTGGCTTCTCCCAGACGCAGCCGAATGCGCCCTCGCAGCCGGTTATGGCCCGGCAAGTGGGTACCGTGAAGTCCATTGAGGGAAACACGGTCACGGTAAAAACGGATGCCGGCTCTGACGTCAAAGTCACGGTTCAGGATTCCACCCGCATCCTGCGCGTTGCACCTGGACAAAAAGATCTGAAAGACGCCGTTCCCCTCCAGCTCTCGGACCTGCAAGTGGGCGATAGAGTCCTGGCCCGTGGCGCTCAGACGGATGACATGCAATCCCTGACGGCGGCTGCCATCATCGTGATGAAACAGGGCGATGTTGCCGAAAAGCAGCAGCATGAACGCGAAGACTGGCAAAAACATGGGGTGGGCGGCATTATCACTGCGCTTGACGCCGCCGATGGGACTATCACCATATTGGTTGTGCCCAGTTACAACATAATCATCAAAACCTCGAAAGACACGCGCTTCCTTCGTTACGCACCGGACTCGGTAAAGTTTAACGATGCCAAACCGGGAACTTTCGACCAGATCAAGAGCGGCGATCAGCTTCGCGCGCGTGGGACGCGCAGCGAAGACGGCAAAGAATTCGCCGCCAGTGAAGTCATCTCCGGTTCCTTCAGAAATATCGCCGGCACAATACTCTCCATCGATGCCGCCAAAAACACCATCAGCATGATGGACGTATTCAAAAAACAGCTGGTGACTGTGAAATTTACCTCCGATTCCCAGTTGCACAAGCTGCCCCTGCCTCTGGCGCAAAGAATGGCGCTTGCTCTGAAGGCACACCCCGCAGAAACATCCGCACAAGGTGGAGCTTCTGCTCAGGCTGGCGCTTCTTCATCGGCCGGTTCCCCACAGGCTGTTTCCCCGCAAACCGTATCAAAGCCAGGCGCTGTGGCCGCTGTGCCCCCCGGTCCGCAAGCGGGCCGGCCACGCACGGAAGGGGGCCAAGGCCCGCGCGCTGGGGCGCCCGATGTTCAGCAATTCCTGGGACGGCTTCCTACGGTGGCGCTTGCTGATCTGCAGAAGGGTGACGCCGTGATGCTTGGCTCCGCCGAGGGCGCCGCATCATCGGAGGTAAAGGCGATCACCATGCTGACCGGCGTTGAGCCCATCCTTACGGCCTCGCCGACCAACAGCGCAACCGCCGCGATTTTGTCGGCCTGGAACATGGCAGGAGGCGGAGAGGGCGCCTCCCAGTAAGGTTCTCGCTTTCGAATTCAGGCCTCAAACTGCTTGATCCATCATTTTCTGAGCGGCACAGCTTCGCAGGTGGTCTTCGTGGAAGAACACGGCTTTGGACGTGCGTTACTGTCATTGGCAAACGGGCTTTAGTCTTGAGGGAAGAAACAGATTTTCAGGAATAGTCTTGGCAACGGCCGAACCAGAACGAAACATTCTGAGGTAATTTATGAAATTCACATCGCGACTTGTCGTTTTCATAACTCTTATTCTGCTGTTCACAGCTTCTTCATTCGCGCAAAGTTCTTCTGCGAGCTTGCGTGGCGAGATCACCGATCCGACCGGTGCAGTCATACCGGGAGCCACGGTTTCCGCCAAGAGCTCCTCCGGACAAACGGTGACCGTCAAAACCAATCGTTCCGGCGCATACGAACTCCGCGGTCTTGCCCCGGGCAAGTATTTGATCACCTTGAATGCAAAGGGCTTCGCTGAAGCCACCCAAGACGTGGAGATCACCGCCGGAAAAGACCAGAAGCTCGACATGCGCCTGCAGATCGCCGTGGAACAGCAGAATGTTGTGGTGGATGAAGAGAAACCCAAGGTCGATCTTGGCCCAGAAAATAACGCCGGGGCCACCGTGATCAAAGGCAAAGACCTTGAAGCCCTCTCCGACGATCCCGATGAATTGCAGTCCGACCTCCAGGCTTTGGCTGGTCCTGCCGCCGGACCCAACGGCGGCCAGATGTATATTGACGGCTTCAGCGGCGGCACGCTTCCGCCCAAGGCCTCGATACGCGAGATTCGCATCAACCAGAACCCGTTTTCGGCCCAGTACGACCACCTCGGCTACGGCCGCATTGAAATCTTCACCAAGCCTGGTACCGATAAGTTTCATGGTCAACTGATGTTCAGGGACAGCACCTCTGCTCTCAACGCCCGCAATCCTTTCGCCGGAGCGCAGCAGCCCGATTATCAAACGCGCCAGTTTGAAGGCAATATTGGCGGCCCAATCA
>QIAW01000503.1:0-1484 GCA_003225655.1 Acidobacteriota bacterium | reverse complement strand
TCTCGCTAACAACAACCCGGTGATATTCAGCCAGGTAGTACCGAATCCGAGAGTTGGTATCGAGATTACCCCCCGCTTCGATTACCAGGTTACTGCCAACAACACGCTCACTTCCCGTTTTGAGTTCAACCAGGGCCACAGCAATAATAACGGCGTCGGAGGCTTCAACCTTCCCATCCAAGCCTTCAACAGCCGCGATTCCGAGCGGAACCTGCAGGTCAGCGATACTCAAATCGTAAACCCCAGGACGGTTAACGAGACCCGCTTCCAGTTCGTACGAAACACGAATTCGCAGAACGCTCTGAGCTTTCTTCCTCAGATTTCAGTGCTGGGGGCCTTCAACGACGGAGGCAACCCAGTTGGCCACAGCTCGACCACGCAGGACCACTACGAACTGCAGAATTATACTTCCATGGCCCTAGGCAACCACTTTGTGAGGTTTGGGGGAAGGTTGCGCACCACGGCGGAAAGAGACAATCTGGCACAGAATTTTAATGGCACGTTTACCTTTTCGTCGTTGCTCTCTTACGTGACAACCCAACAGGAATTGGCACAGGGTGTTAGCCCAGCCCAGATTCGAGCAAACGGCGGCGGCGCCACCCAGTTCTCTATCAACGCCGGAAATCCCATTACATCCAACACTAGTTTTGATGCTGGGCTGTACGCCGAAGAAGACTGGAAGGCGCGTCCGGACCTGATGATCAGCTACGGCCTGCGCTATGAGACTCAGAATGATATTCACGACCACGCCGATTTCGCTCCTCGTCTTGGTGTGGCATGGGCTCCCGGTGGGACAAAGAATGCATCGCCGAAGACTGTTTTTCGGGCGGGCTTTGGGCTCTTCTACGACCGATTTGGCCAAAATCTCGTGCTCCAGGCTGAGCGACTAAATGGCATCAACCAGCAGCAGTTCATCGTGGTATCGGATAAGACTTCTGGCCCAGACTTTTACCCCAGTATCCCGCCTATCAGTACACTCACCAGCAAGCCGGCCATCTCCATCCGCCAAATTGATTCGCGGCTACGAGCACCTTACACGATGCAATCTGCGGCCACGATTGAAAGGCAATTGACCAAGACGGCGAACGTGAGTGTTACCTATCTGCACTCCCGCGGGCTCCATCAGTTCCTCTCGCGCAATATCAATGCCCCCCTTCCCGGAACATATGATCCTAATAACTCATCCAGTGGCGTCCGGCCTTTCGGGCCGGTGGGAAACATTAACCAGTACCAGTCGGAGGGAATTTTCGAGCAGAACCAGCTCATCACCAACTTCAACGTGCGCGGAAAAATCCTCTCTCTTTTCGGCTTTTACATGCTGAATTATGCCAAAGGTAATACCTCAGGCGCATCGAGTTTCCCTATGAATCAATACAATTTGGCCGCGGAGTACGGCCGTCTAGGCTACGACATTCGCCACCGTCTCTTTTTCGGCGGCTCTTTGAACATGCCCCATGGATTTCGCCTGAACCCGTTCATGATCT
>QIAW01000501.1:926-5775 GCA_003225655.1 Acidobacteriota bacterium | reverse complement strand
GTGCTTTTTGAACTGGGCGTCGTTGTGCTGGGGAAAATCAGTGCGATAGTGGGCGCCACGGCTCTCTTTGCGGGCCAGGGCCGAGCACGCGATGAGCATGGCATTAATGGCTATATTGTGCGCCTCCCACTCGCGCCGCGATCTTGGCTGCGGTAACAAGTCTTCGGCCTTCTTCAGTTCGGTAATGGCATGCTGTAATTTGTTTCCATCGCGGACGATGCCGGCATCCTGCCATACCAGCTTGCACAGCGCCTGAATGTGATTTTCCAACTGCTGAGGCGCTAAATCGGGGCTGGAGTGATGCAATTGCTTCTTGTTCTGTCCTTAGCGGCGCGCAGACTCTCGCGCATGGCAGCGCCGGCGCGCGCGCCGAAAACAACGCCTTCCAAAAGGGAATTGCTGGCCAGGCGATTGGCGCCGTGAACGCCGGTGGCGGCAACCTCACCGGCGGCGAACAATCCGGGCAGGTTGGTTTTTCCCTGGAGATCGGTGCGCACGCCTCCCATGGCGTAGTGGGCAGCAGGTCTGATGGGAATCATATCCGTCGTGATATCGATGTTGTATTTCATGCAGGTGTCGTAGATGCGCGGGAAGCGCGACTTGATGCGCTCGGCGCTGAGGTGTGTGAGATCAAGGTAGACGACAGGATCGCGCGCCGGGATGATCTCCATCTCATGGACAATGGCGCGCGCCACCACGTCACGCGGCGCCAGCTCGGCCATCTCGTGATACTTGGGCATGAAGCGCAGCATCTCCATATTGCGCAATTGGGCTCTCTCGCCGCGCAAGGCCTCAGAGATGAGGAAGCGAGGGGCATTTCTTACGTACAGGGCGGTGGGATGAAACTGGACAAACTCCATGTCGCTGATTTCTGCTCCGGCGCGAAAGGCCATGGCGACGCCGTCGCCGGTCGCGATCGGTGGGTTTGTGGTTTCGCTGTAGACCTGACCGATGCCACCCGTGGCCAGCAGAACAGCGGAGGCGCTGGCGTGGTGAGTTCCACCTGATTGATCGATTAACTCAATGCCCGCAACATGCTCGTCGTGCAGCGACAGGTCAGTGCTGAATTCGAAATCGCTGAAGGTAATATTGGAAAGAGTGCGGGCCTTGGAATAAAGCGCGCGTCCGATCTCCCGGCCGGTGGAGTCACCATGCGCATGCAGGACACGGGAGCGGCTGTGCGCTCCTTCGCGAGTGAAGGTCAGCTTGGTGCCGTGGCGGTCAAAAGCTGTGCCCCAGTCGATCAACTCCTGGATGCGCTCCGGCCCCTCTTCCACCAATATTCGGGCGGCCTCGGGATTGCACAGACCGTCGCCGGCATCGAGCGTATCCTGCAGATGCAACCCAATATCATCTTCGTCGCTCAGGGCTACGGCGATGCCGCCCTGGGCGTATTGAGTAGCCGATTCGCTGAGCTCCCGTTTGGCCAACACCAGCACGCGTCCGGCTTCAGCCAGCTCAATGGCGGCGCGCAGACCGGCAACGCCGGCTCCCACGACGATGAAATCGGTCTCTCGGGGAATGGATTTCATGGATGGCGTTTATCAACTACGGCAACCCTCGATGGTAGCATGCAGGGCGTCAGCGTTTAACTGCGAAACTACGTTATGATGAATGCGTGCATCGCGTATCCGTTCGAGTGAAGCCGCAGTCGTATGAGGCAGTGATTGGCAGTGGTCTGCTCAGCTCTGCTGCTCAGGAAGTAGTTGCCGCTCTGGGGCATGCGAGCAGCCGTGGGCAGTGTTTCGTTGTGACGGCTCCACCGGTCCGCAAGCACTGGGAGAAGGAGCTGCTCGAGTCGCTAAAAAAAGCGGAAATCAAATTCCATGTCCTGGAGATGCGGGATGGGGAGCGCCACAAAAATCTTTCTACCGTAGAAGACCTCGCAGCACAGATGGTCAAGCTGGGGGCCGACCGCGGCTCGTTTGTGATTGCCCTGGGAGGCGGCGTGGTGGGAGATGTATCCGGCATGCTGGCTTCCATTTATATGCGCGGCATTCACTACGTGCAGCTCCCGACCACATTTCTCGCTCAGGTGGATGCTTCGGTTGGAGGCAAGACCGGGGTCAACCTGGCTTCGGGAAAGAACCTTTTGGGAACATTTCATCAGCCGCGGCTGGTGCTCGCTGATACTGCCACACTGGAGACGCTGCCGGAGCGCGAGTATCGCTCCGGATTGTATGAAGCACTGAAGTGCGGGGTGATCCGCAATGCGGCAATCTTCGAGTTCATGGAGAAAGAGCGCGATCGGGTTTTGACGCGCGATCCTGAGGTGCTGGAGTGGCTGATCACCGAGTGCATCCGGGTGAAGGCGGAGGTGGTAGAGGCCGACGAGCGGGAAAACGACCTGCGCCGCATTTTGAATTTCGGCCATACCATCGGCCACGCGCTGGAAGCTGAGACTTCGTACCGCTACTTTCTGCACGGGGAAGCGGTGGCGTGGGGCATGGTGGCCGCCTCCATGATAGCGGCGGCGATGCAGAAGACATCGCCGGCAACAGCACAGCGGATTATCGCCTCGGTGCTGGCCTACGCTCCTTTACCCAAGGTGGAAGTGCGCAGCAAGAACATCGCGCGCCGCATCCTCTCCGACAAAAAGACCACCAACGGCGTGGCCCACTTTGTTTTGCCCAGCGAGATCGGCAAAGTGCAGATTTCAAGCGACGTCCCGCAAAAGGCCGTGCTGCAGGCAGTGGACGAGCTTCGCTATCTTTCGCGCGCATAATGTCTGTGCCGACCGCCAAACCCGAACCGGTGCTGGGAGCTTCACCCGCCGGCGCCGCTGACCAGAGCGCCGCCTCGCTGGCCGTGCGCGAGATGTTTACCGCCATCGCGCCGCGCTACGACCTGCTCAATCATGTTCTTTCCTGCAATGTGGACCGGCTGTGGTGGTGGCGCACGGCGCGCACCTTCAGGCATATACTGCAGCGTCCTGAGGCGCAGGTGCTGGATCTGTGCTGCGGCACCGGCGACATGACGCTCGCGTTGGCGCGGCAATCGGGAGCGCTGCGAGCGCCGATTGTGGCCGCGGATTTTTCTCATGCCATGCTGCAGCGCGCAGCGAAGAAAACTGCGAACAGGAACATTCGGTTGATCGAAGCCGATGCGCTGCAGTTGCCGCTGGCCGATGCGCGCTTCGATCTGGTGGTGTCGGCTTTTGGCTTTCGCAATCTGGCAAACTATGATGCCGGATTGCGGGAGATCCTGCGCGTGCTGCGTCCCGGAGGAGAGGTTGGCATTCTCGACTTCGGTGAGCCCAAGGGATTGCTGGGGAAGATTTATCGCGTGTACTTTCGCCGTGTGCTGCCGAAGATCGGCAGCATCATATCGGGTGTCAGCGGGCCGTATTCTTACCTCCCCGCTTCTGTGGAACGCTTTCCTGAACCGGAAGAGATGCTGCAACGGATGCGCATGGCGGGATTCCGCGATGCCGTCTGGAAGCCTTACTCATTCGGCATCGCGGGAATGTTTCAAGCGAAGAAGTAGTCAGTCACTGCAATTGGTCCAAAACAATCAATGGGTAGCAGTGGCCGCGGCCGTGTGCGGCTTGTGCGTTGACGTGCTGCCGGTTTTCGCCGTGTCTGCTTTGGGAGCCGGCGATGGCTGCTTCGCTGTGCCAGCCGGCGTGGTTGAACTCTTGCCTGGAGCAGGCGCAGCGCCTGCAGCAGCAACGGGGCCGCCAAAATATTTCTCGTTGAAATTACTTTTTACCTTTTCGGTGATGGCTTTGCGGGCATCATTCAATTTTTCCGGTTGCAGCTTGCGCTGAATTTCTTCTTTGACTTCAGTCAACGGAAGCGTGCGTTTGGATTCCACTTTGTAGAGATAGAATCCGCCAGGATTGTCATACAGCTTTGAAACCTCGCCGGCATTGAGAGCGAAGATCTGTGCATCCTGGTCGGGAGGCAGAATGCCGCGACGGCGGTTGCCCATCTGAGTTGGCGGAGGGGTCTGCTTGTTCCCCGCGGCCTCGAAGGCGTCTTTCTCGAGCTTGCCCAGGTCTTCGCCGGCAGCAGCACGGTCGCGGATTTTTTCTGCGGCCGCTTTTAGTGCTTCGGGATCGGCAGGCTTGGCGGCATCGGCCGGCTTGCTGGCATCGGCCGGCTTGCTGGCATCGGCCGGCTTGCTGGCATCGGCCGGATTCGGGGTTGCACTGGTTGGAGTGGGAGCTGGAGGCGTCACGGGCGCCGGTTTGGGAATGTAGAGCCGGCGCAGTCCGACTTCCACGAAGGCCGAGGGATTGTCTTTGTAATAGCTTTCGACTTCCGCATCGGTGGGCTTGGCCTTTTCCTGTAATTCCTGATTCAGCGCCATGCTCAGCACCTGCATGCGCGAGAGCCGCAGCATCTCTTCAGCCATGGGGTCTTTGGCGGGATAGCCTCGCTTCTCGGCCTCGCTGGCCATGACGTACATATTCAGGTACTCCTTGGCCACCGCCTGTTTGACCTGGGGAATAACATCGGCCCCGGCCGAACGGCGGCTCTTGGGAATGGCGGCGTCAAGAATGCGGTCGAACTCCGCCTTGGTGATCACCTTCTTGCATGAAGTTTTGGCTGCGGTGGCACGGGCAGCGCCTTGACAGTAGTCCAGCGTAATCACCGGAGTGTTAGCAGGCAGCAGCGGCTGAGGCGGCTGAGGGGCAACGGGTCCCATGCCTGGAGCCTCAGGTTCACCCGGTGCCGCGTGCATATGCCCGCCCATGGGCGGTGCCGGTTGCGCCGGTTGCGATTGGGCATTGGTTTGCGCGGGGGCGGCAGGCGCTGGTTGAGCTGCCGGGGCCGGTGTGGGAGCAGAATTTGTATTGCCTGGCTTCGCCTCTTGCGCAGACAGAGCTAACGAAAACGCGAAG